>JABHHG010000080.1 GCA_018671635.1 Fidelibacterota bacterium
TATCTGCCTTGGATGCAAAGGAAATGGGTTTAGTTAATGCTATTTTCCCTCAAGAATCATTGATGGAGGTATGTGTGACATTGGCTTCAAAAATATTACGTAATGGACCCATTGCAATTCGTGAAACAATCTCTTCAGTTAATGAAGGTTTAGACCTTTCGTTAGAAGATGGACTCGAGCAGGAGGCTCAACGATTTGGAGATATTTTTGAATCTGAAGATCAGACGGAAGGTACTTCTGCATTTGTAGAAAAACGTCCAGCCAAGTTTAACGGAAAATAATTTCTACTCTGGGGAGTATCTCATAAGGCTTTTTATCTAAATGTTCTACGCACTCCATTAGCCCATTTAATAATGGTTCCATTTCCACCCATTCAGGAACGAGTACTGAGCCTGAAATATTGGACAATGATTTATTAAACAGATATTTTCCACTTGAAATTTTACCAGATTTCGTATTTAAAATAGCGCCGGTGAGTTGAATAAAACCTTTAATTTCAGGTCGTTCCAATTCACTACCATTTTTCCAAATACTTTCCCAAACAATATGGGCTTCATTGTATTTACATTCATTAAAGAGGTATGCACCTTCGTAAAAAATATCCTTTAAAATCATAGATATATGAGTAATTCTATCAATTGGGGGGTGATTTTACTTAGCTGTGATTATGGTAGGAGTTAAAGCATTTAATTCACAATCAAATGGTGTTTTATCCTGAGAGAATGTGGTGATGAAAGGAGAATACCATTTTTTAAAATGTTTATCAATTTCTAAATTAACAAATTCAATTTCACCATTATTTTGGATGCATAAACTATGTTCAGAAAGTATAATTCCATCGCTATCTAAAAATTGAGGGTCGGGCATTCCATCATAAACAATTTCAGGGACATCTCGCCAAAATTTAGCAAATAGTAGTTGACCAATTTCATGACCTAGATCAGGAAGTTGTTTTGATCGTTGATAGTTATTATCATGTATATAAATTGCTGAAGTATAGGGATTATATAGCGAATCGGTCATGGGTTCTTCAGTAATAAAATAACTCACAATCGCTGTGCCTACCGTTTTGTTTTCAATAATTTGATTATTAAATATCTCAACATTTTTGGCTGCAAGAATCATTATTCCTGTACCTGCTGGTACACTTCCCACAATATTTCCAGGAGGGGCAAAATTATCTAAATTGTTATACTCACTTCTATTATTATAAACTCGAATGTGTTCACCTTCCTTTTGAAGTAAATCAGGTAAGTCAAAAATGAGAATTCCCCCTGTATTATGATGAGCATAATTTTCGTAAACATCTGCATTTATTGAATTCTCAATTTCAATGCCAGCCACATTGTGGTATGCTTCTGAATTTCTTACGATAATATTTTTGGATTGCCCCACATAGATACCTGCATCTGAAGCCCCTATCGCAATTGAGTGCTCAATGAGTACATTTTGGCATAATACGGGGTAGAGTCCGTAGGCACCATTTTCAGCTTTTGGGCCATTTGTCCATTCTGCTTTAACGCGCCGAAAAACTATACCATCAACATCTTGCGTTTTAATTGCATCACCTTTCGAGTCTTGGATTGTGAAATCAACTAATGTAATATTTTTGCAGTTATTCACCCGTAACCCCTCGGCTCCTTCCGTTTGATTTTTGAAAGAGAGGATAGTATTATCGACACCTTTTCCGGAGATAATGATGTTTTCTTTTCCTTCTATTGAGAGAGTACCTATTAGTGAAAAAGTCCCTTCACCCAAATGAACCGTATCACCAGGTTCGGCCAATATTAGCATGGTTTGGATATCTTTTTCGTAGTTTGAGAATAATATAGATAAGAAAATAATGAAGAAAATACCGCGCATAAATAGATTCCTAAGAATAATGGTTAACTGAAAATAAGAGTATAATATTCTCTTTAAGCGACGCAAATTTACTGATTCTTTTCGATTAAATGTGTAAATTTAATATATGAAATATGAATCAAATTCTGTTGATGAATACCTAAAGGCAATCCCAGAAGATCGCCGTGAAGTACTCACCCTAATTAGAAAACTACTATTTGATAATATTCCTTCTGGTTTTGAAGAAGTATTGGGTTATGGCATGCCCGCATATGTGGTGCCTCATTCAATTTATCCTTCAGGGTATCATTGTGACTCCAAGCTTCCATTGCCATTTATAAATTTTGCATCCCAAAAGAATTTTGTAGCCTTTTATCATATGGGAATTTATGCAAAGCCTGAATTACTAGAATGGTTTGTTGGGGAATATCCCAAGCATTGTAGCGCAAAATTAGATATGGGGAAGAGTTGTATTAGATTTAAGAAAGTGGAAAATATTCCATTTGGTTTATTAGCGGACTTAGTCACAAAGATGACGGTGGATGAGTGGATAACTATCTATGAAGAAAAATTTAAAAGCTAATTTTATATAGGAGCCATAATGGCAGATGACCACTTAAAAAATAAACTTTCTGAAGAACAATTTCAAGTGACTCAAAATTGTGGAACTGAACCACCGTTTTCAGGAAAGTATTATAAACATGTTCAAAAGGGTATTTACTGTTGTGTATGTTGTGATAAAAAATTATTTGATTCGAATGAAAAATACGATTCGGGTTCTGGATGGCCTAGTTTTTCTGATCAGATTGATTCAGATTGTATCAAAAAAATAGAAGACAATTCCTTGGGAATGGTTCGAATCGAAATTCAATGTGCCAATTGTGAAGCTCATTTAGGGCATGTCTTTCCTGATGGACCAACTGATACAGGGCAGCGTTATTGTGTAAATTCACTATCATTAGATTTTAAAGGAAAGAACAAATGATAGACATTAAAAATGTTTCTAAATCTTACAAACTCTCTCGGAAACAAAGAAAAGAAATGGGGAGTGATTTTGTAGGTAATTCAGTTCTTGCAGTTGACAATATTAGTTTTTTATGCAAACCGGGTAGAATTTTTGGACTGATTGGGCCTAATGGAGCTGGTAAGACAACTATGTTGCGAATGATTGGTACTATGCTTGCTCCCACTTCGGGGATCATCTCAGTAAATGGATTTGATACGGTGACACATCCCCAATCTGTAAAACAAAGTTTGGGTTTTCTCTCAGGAAATACGGGCTTGTATGACCGACTAACAGCAGAAGAAATGGTAAAGTATTATGCTGATCTTCATGAAATGTCTGAAATTGATTATCAAAAAAGTCGAGATCGATTGTTTGCCTTGTTAGATATGGAAGAATTTGCTGGCCGAAGAATAGGAAAGTTGAGTACGGGAATGATGCAAAAAGTGAATATAGCCAGGACCATGATTCATGAACCTGAAGTAGTCGTATTTGACGAACCCACATCTGGATTAGATGTGATGGCTTCACGGAGTATTATTCGACTTATTAAAGAATGTGGAGATGAAGGTAGAACCGTAATTTTTTCTTCTCATCGATTGGCAGAGATCCAATCACTATGTGATGATTTGGCCATCATACATAAGGGTGAGTTATATTTTAATGGAACCTATGAAGAATTTGAATCCCAAAAACAGGAAGCAACGTTGGAAGATGAGTTTATTCGAATGGTGGGCGAGGGTGAGCATGTTTAAGATATTTACAATAATTAAGAAAGAAATGAGGGACTTAGTTCGAGATCGTCGGACGATGTTCTTTATGATTGTATTCCCTGCCGTAATCTTACCCCTAATTATTGGTGGAAGTACAATGCTAACCACCTTCGTACTAAAAAAAGAGATGGACAAAATTCTTACTGTTGCAATTGTGGGTGAAGAATATGACATTGAATTAATTAGGTTCTTAGAAACTCAGAAAAAATTGATTTTACTAATGGATTTAGAAGCGGCCGTTCTTCAAGAAAATATTCTAAATGAGTCCATTGATGCAGCAATTGTAATTCCTAATTCAGTTCAGCAAAACTTAAGGAGTCATAAGTCGATCGAGTTAAAATTATATTTTAGGTCTGGAAAGGGAGAAAGCTTAAAAGAAAGACGACTCAATAGAATTTTAGAGGGCTATTTTTCTCCCATTCAAGAATCACGATATTTATCATTAAATTTAGATAAAGAAGTTTTTGAACCTTACTATATTACTAAAATTGACGTGGCTTCAGAGCAGGAAAAGTTTGGTAAAACAATTGGTACTTTTTTACCGTACATGTTTTTGCTGTTCTGTTTTAGTGGTGCCATGTACCCTGCATTAGACTTGGGCGCTGGTGAAAAAGAAAGGGGAACATTAGAAACTATTCTTACATCTCCCGCAAGTCAAATTGAAATTTTAACGGGCAAATTTGTTGTCGTGTCAATTTTTGGGATTATGTCAGTCATTTTTGGCTTGATGGGTATGCTTGCTGCTGTAAAATTAAATTCTGATATTCCTGAAGAAATTGTCTCAATTGCCATGACCATTTTAGGCGCAAAACCAGTGGTGCTTATTTTAAGTTTATTGATTCCAATTGCATTATTTTTTGCATCATTTCTATTGTCAATTTCTTTTTATGCCAAAACATTTAAGGAAGCTCAGAGTATTATGGGACCGTTAAATATATTGATTATTTTCCCTATAATGATTGGGCTCATGCCCGGCATAACCTTAAATGTATCTACTGCATGGGTTCCCATTTTGAATGTATCTTTAGCCATGAATGATATTATTTCGGGAACCCTATCTTGGCCGTTGTATGCTGAGGTGATGCTATCATTATTATTTTTTACAGGATGCTCCATGTGGCTGTCCGTTAAATTTGTTAGCCGAGAAGAAGTTATTTTTAGAGGATAGTTGATGATTGCACCCATATTAAAATGGCTTTTCATTCAATACAATAGAGGCGCCTTAAAGAGTAAATTATTTGATGGAGAATTGAACATTGAAGGTTTGCAATATCCAGTGACTATTTATCGGGATGAAGCGAGTGTTCCTCATATTTATGCCAAGTCTGATCATGATTTAATGTTTGCCCAAGGATGGATTCATGCGCAAGACAGACTTTGGCAAATGGAAATGAACCGTCGTGTCGCCATGGGTCGGATTTCAGAAGCTTTTGGTAATCTCGCATTAGATACAGATAGATTAGTTCGTACATTAGGATTCAATCGTTTGGCCAAGCAAGATTGGGAGAAAGTCAAACCTGAATTAAAATCGATGATGGAACGGTATGCTGATGGGGTGAATTCATATATTTCAAATGGTAAATTACCCATTGAATTTAAATTGGCTGGCATTAAACCTGAACCGTGGCATCCTATTGATTCAATTGGGTGGGGGCGAGTCATGTCTTGGACACTCTCTCATGGATGGTCAGGTTCACTAACTCGCCAAGAAATAATAGAAAAAGTAGGGGTAGAAAAAGCAGCTGAGTTGGCCATTTATTATCCGGATGATAATCCAGTTCAATTACCAAATGGACTTGAATTTAATGCACTTTCCACTGATGAAATGTATGATGCGGTTGCAGGCCCATTTCTAGCGAAAGATATGGAAGGTGGTGGGCGGGGTTCTAATGCGTGGGCAGTTTCGGCTGAGAAGTCTGCCACGGGCAGACCTATATTATGTAACGATACCCATTTAGTCCTCTCAGCGCCAGGCATCTGGTATCTGAATCACCTTCATTCTGAAGAAGGGTTTCATGTAATTGGTGCTTCTTTGCCCGGAGTTAATGGAATTTTGTTGGGCCATAATGAAAAGGTCGCCTGGGGTATAACATTAGCGTTTACAGATGTGGAAGATATTTTTGTGGAAAAGGTGAATGTTGAAGACACAAATACGTATGAGTATTGTGGTGAAAATTTAGCATTTGATATTATTGAGGAAACCATTCATATTAAAGGTGAGTCTTCTTATATAGAAATTATAAAATCAACAGTACATGGTCCCCTTATTGGGAATGTAACGAGCCGACAAAATTTGTCAATCTCACTCTGTTCTAAAACGCTTATGGAAATGGATCTTCCTCGCGCCATATATGCAATGAATGTGGCTCAAAATATACATGAATTTTCGCAAGCAGTTGACCTTATATATGCACCTCAGTTGAATTTAGCCTATGCGGATGTGGAAGGAAATATTGGGCTTTTTATTAGCGGTAGAGTTCCCATTCGAAAAAATGGAAATGGTCAATTACCGGTAAAGGGTTGGACGGGTGAATATGATTGGGAGCGAGATATTCCATTATCTGAAATGCCAAAATCAGTAAATCCAAAACAAGGTTATTTGATAACTTGTAATAATAAAATTGTAGATGACAGTTATCCCTTTTTCTTGGGTAATTCATACATGAATGGATTTCGAGCACAGAGAATAGAAAATATTTTTTCTTCAACTGATAAGATTACTATTGAACAATGCCAAGAATTACATCAAGATTTTTATTCTATTCCAGCTGAAATTTTTATCAAGGGAATGATTAGTGGACTTCGTACCGCAAAACCTAAAGTGCAAAAAATATTGGATGTGCTGTTATCGTGGGATTTCATATTGACTACAGATTCTTCGGCCGCCACGGTTTATCAGGTTCTCATGTATAAAATAGTCCGAAATTTGGTTGAAGATGATTTAGGAAAAGACTTAACCGATAAGTATATGGGAGTTGGCGAACATCCTGTATTATTGCCAACCAGTGAATTATTGGGGCATACAACTCAGGCAATATTTAATGTTCTACAAAATAGTAATTCTAAATGGATAACATCCAGTAAAGAGATTTTACACCTCCTGGAGAAATCAATGATTGGCACATGTCAATGGTTAGAAGATAGTATGGGCTATGAAGTGGAGGATTGGAAGTGGGGTAAAATTCATCATGCAGAATTTCGTCATGGGATGTCAGTCAAAGCCCCATTAGATAAAATTTTAAATGTGGGGCCATATCCTATTGGCGGAGACACGGATACAGTTTGCCAAACGGCGTATAATCCGGCAGCACCCTATCATGCCAGTGAGTGGAGTCCATCAATTCGTCTAATTATGGATGTGGGTGAGTGGGATAATTCGTTAATGGTTTCTCCTCCAGGACAAAGTGGGGTATTGGGGAGTAAACATTATTCTGATATGGCTGAGAAATGGATTGAGGGGGAATATATCCCCATGTTGTGGAGTCGAAGTAAGGTTGAGGCATCCGCAAAAAAAGTATTTACGCTAATTCCGGAGGGGTATGATGAGTGATAAGAAATTTAGAGAACCTAAAATAACCATTAGTAAAGTATATACACGTACTGGTGATGAAGGTGAAACAGGTTTGGTTGGAGGCCAGCGAGTTGCAAAAGATCATGTTCGTATTGAGGCCTATGGAGATGTTGATGAACTGAATGCAACCATTGGGGGATGTAGAGAGGCCATAAAGGATTGTATTTCAGACCACTCGGAATTGTCAGAAGTTTCTGGTATTTTACATCGAATCCAACATGAATTATTTAACACGGGTACAATTTTAGCCACCATGCCAGAAGATATCACTTCTGATTTACCTTGTATTGTTGAGGTTGATATTCAACGATTAGAAGATGAAATGGATAGATTTAATGCAGATTTACCCACGCTCCACTCATTTGTATTGGCGGGAGGGTCAAAGGCTAATATTTGGTTTCATATGGCACGCAATATTTGCAGACGTGCTGAACGACGAAGTATCTCATTAGCTCGTGAATGTGAGTTAGACCCATTGGTAATTAAATATTTGAATAGACTTTCTGATGCACTCTTTGTGTTTAGCCGGTGGGTGAATCATGCCATCGGATGTGATGAAGTTACATGGGATCCAAATATTTCTAAGCTCTAATAAAAAAGCCCCTTTTGAAGGGGGCTTTTTTATTAGAGGAGTTCTTCCAATTGGTCAATCATACCTTCTATATATTTCATGCTTTGTCGCCAAAAATCAGGATTATTAATATCCACTCCCATTGTTTTGGTAAGTTCACTAGGACTGGCTGAGCTGCCTGAGCCCAAGAAGGTTTTAAACTTGGGTACAAATGAATCACCTTCGTCTAAATATTGTTGATAAAGTGCAATAACTAATAAATTAGCAAAATTATATGCATATACATAAAAGGGTACATTTAGCATGTGAGGAATAGATGCCCATTCCCAATTATAAATATCTGAGTAGGCAACTGAATCACCAAACATTTCTTCTAATTCTTCACGATAAGCTTCACATAATTCATCTGATGACATAAGTCTTTCAGAAATAATTTTATGAGTCTTAACTTCGAATCGACTAAACATATTTTGACGATGACTCGTTGCAAAAATATCTTCTAACTTACTGGTAAGAAGCGCAATTTTAGCATCCTTATCATCCATCTCTTTTAAGAATTTATCGGTAAGAATCATTTCTGAAAAAACAGAGGCCGTTTCAGCCAATGGCATTATTGGATGATAGTTAAATAAATGCTGTGAAGTGGATAGCATGGCATGAATAGCATGTCCTAATTCATGAGCCATAGTTGAGACATCCCTCAGTTTACCGGTAAAGTTAAGGAGTACATATGGTTTTAAATCTGGGGTTGAACTGGAACAAAATGCGCCACCACGTTTATTGGGAACTGCAGGGCCATCAATTCTATTCAAGTTGAACATTGATTTAGCCAATGTATAAAACTCATCATCAAAAGATGCAAATGCATCAAGTACAAGTTTTTGGGCTTCATTCCATGTATAGGTTTTATTGGCATTCGGTAAGGGGGCGTAAATATCGGCTAACGTCAATTCATTTAAACCTAACATTTTACGCTTGAGTTTATAATATCTCTGCACTAATGTATTTGACTCTGTAGTCACATCCATGAGGGCATTTACAGCAGAGTCATCAATATCATTATTTACATTCATCACATTAATAGATGAGGGATAGCCACGAAGATTTCGATCCATGTTAAAGTCTTTTATGATATCATTAAAGATATGGGTAAATATCAATTTATTTTCACTGTATTTGGCAAAAAAGGTATCCATGGCTCGATGACGAATATCTGGATTTGGATGTTGACGGAGGGATCTTAATTCTGCCCCCGTCATTTTTTTAACTTCCCCATCTATTTCAAAATCAAAGGAAAAGGTAGATGTATATTCTGAATACATTTTTTTAAACGCACTTTTTCCCGTTAATGATTTAAGGTTGATGAGTTGCTCTTCTTTTTCTGTTAGATTATACTTTTTAGTTTTCCGGGTTTGCTCAATATTGTATCTGAAATCTTCAAGTCCTTTTGAAAATTCTAACGTTTTTAGGTCATCTCGTTCAGCAAGCTCAAGACTAAAAAATAGTATTTTATTTGAAACGGATGATAAATTTTCTTCAATACGTGAACTTAGGCTTTTGATAGCATCATCAGATGTATTTGTTGAAAGGCTTAGGCTTCCAAATTGATGGACTCGGTAAATAGGTTCAAAAACTTCAATGAATGCGGTATAGGCATGATTTAAATCTAATGGGGTTAAATCTTTTACTTTATTTTGATACTTATGCTTGAATGCAACAGCACGGTCACCACTTAATGCCAACGATTCATTGATTTTGGGATCATCAACTCCATTAAATAAATCCGTTAAATCCCACCGAATATTTTCTGACCCATTTACTTTTTGATCGATTGTGAGTTCATTAGCCATATTGCTTCCTTACTCCCCAATGGGGGATGTTGTTGGTTTAAATTTTTTAAAAAATTGCTTAATGAATGGAGAAGATGAATTTCTATTTTCCTCTCTGTAGATTAAGATTGCCGTTAACAGAATACTAAAGAAAATTACGGCATAAACTATAGACTGTACATCTAAAAATAATGCATGGGATTTTTCTCCTAAATCCATGTGAATTGGAATTTCTGCCAAGACTGCAGCGGCCAAGCCTTTGGGAATTATAAATGCAATTAGAGCTGCTTCTCGTTGAGAGGTTTCTTTTGGCGTAAGATATTTTACCAAAAATAATCGGGAGGCGTAAATGATTATAGTTAATACTAATCCAATTGACATAAAATAAATTTGACCGAATTTGATTGAAATACCCAAATACACAAAGAAAAACGTTTTTACTAAAAATATGATTTCAGAAAAAAGTGTTTTTTCAATACTGGTAAATTCAATAAGGCGGTCTGCGCCAAATCTCTTAATGATGTCAAGTGGAATTTTCTTTGAGTTTGCTAATACAAGTCCAAAAATGAGGGTAGTGACGGGTCCATTATAGCCTAGTACTTCTGAGAGTCCATAGAGAATAAATAGAAATGCCAATGATGTAAAAATGGTATTGGGAAATTTCCTGATTTTTTCAAGAATTGTTGACCATAGTAAGGCACCTCCAAATCCAACCATTACAGACATTGCCATGGTGGCAATAAGATTTGTCCCAATAAAGTGACCCAATGTGGTTCCCCCAGCCTGAAATGCTTTGAGGATACTCAAGGCCAACACAATACTTAAAACGTCAGAAATGGCTGATTCTACCACCAGCGTAGATTTGGTTATTTCACTGATTTTTAAACCTCTAACAATAGGTACTACAACTGCAGGAGAAATGCTTCCTAAAACTGCACCAATATAAAAAGCCGGAAGTGGCTCTTGTTGGAGTACAAAATACAGTAAGGCAAATGTAATTCCAGCTGTAAAGAAGAATGTTACAATGGATAAAAGAACACAATCTCTAAGGGTACTCCGCAAGGTTTCAAATGTGAGATGGCTCCCGCCCTCAAATAGCATCAGTGCCAATGCAATGGCAGATAAAATAGAACCTAAATTCCCAAAATTAGATTCATCTACAAAATTAAAACCCGTTGGGCCAATTACAATTCCAATGAGAATAAGGGGGAGTACATCAGGGACTTTCGTGCGTTCGAACAATGCCGTGAAAAAATGTGCAACAAAAACCAATAATCCAACTGAAAGTACTGAAGATGCTATTTGATGTTCCATGAATCCTTTGTGAAAATTTTAAATGTAAATAAGTAGGGCATGATAAGTTCCGAACTATTCTACATCTTTGCCTTCGGAGAGGTTGTTGAATCGTCGCATGGTAGGATATGCAAAATCAATATTATTATGTTTTTCAAATTCAGTTAAAATGCTTTCCCAAATAGCTTGTAAAGATGAACGTCTATTTTGTGGATCGCATAAGTATCGAATTGTAAGTTCAACACCGCTCTCAGCGACGGTTGTGTAAACCGCAGGTGTAAAATCTATATTTTGAATTAAAAATTGTCGTGATGTTTCTTTTACTTTTCGTTCTGCATATTTACTTAAGTGGGCGGCATGTTCTTTCGCAATTTTTTCGAGGATGCTCTTGGATTTTTGCCAATCACTTTCAAATGTGATGAGTACAGGGATTTCGTTCCAAATGTATTTGAATCCACGACCATAATTGGCAAATGTATGTGTAAATATTTTACCATTCGGCACATGAATCAGTCGACCTGTAGATTGGTCAGCGTTCACCCAATTTCCAATTTCCATGAGGGTGAAGTTGAATAGGCTCACATCAATCACATCTCCGGCTTGATCACCCAACTGTATTCGTTCGCCCACTTCAAATGGATTCCGCCATAAAATATATAGCCATCCTGTAATATTTGTGAGGGGGTCTTTTAATGCGATTGCAATACCCGCAGACAATAGTCCCAAATAGGTTGCAAGGGATTGAATACCTTTAAACCAAATTTGTCCAATTATTACAAACGCGAAGAGGAAAACAGTATATGTAATACTTTTTTGCCATTTATAGCGAATGTGATCATCAGTGATTCGGTCAACAGCAAGTCGAATAATAAGTCGACGAATAATAATAAATACAAATATCGCCAAGAGGGTTGCAATTAGTTTTACTTGTATTGAGGAATAGGTGAAAAACTTAATCAACCATCCCATTTGTAAATCCATCAAATTCTGTCTTTCTGCGTGGGCTCAATGGAATGCCACATCAATAGTGTTGAAATTATAGCCATAATGAGTGATGGAATATACGCCAACCTGAAAAGAAATGTAAAACTGGGAATTTCAAAATAAGTGAAAAAAATGAATGCAATAAAAAGTAGAAACTCAATTTTCATCCATTTTGATAAGACAGTTGTAAACCAACCATTTTTAACTGGATTTGATAGATATTGATTAAGCAGAAACCACGCATATATCCTGAAAAATAGAAATTCACTAGAAAGGATTAAATTCTTAATGATAACTGGAATATGTGTTGACTCCCACAAATTGAACTCTGAAAGTGGCAGTGGCCACAGAAAGTGGATTCCATGAAACCAGAGAAAAGTATCAGTAATAATGTGTAGCAATATTCCAACAGAGATTCCCTTGCCTAAGGTTTTCAAAAATTGATTTTTCTTCATTTCCCCAAAAATCATAAAAATCAGATATACAATTACAAGGGTAAAGAAACTATGAGAAAAGGTTCTATGGAATATTTCAGTACCTCTCTCGATAGATATGAAAATAGATGATAATGCTACAATTAATATATCAAGGTCGGGGATGAGTGAACCGATTATGATTGCAGGATATAATCCCTTTTCATGAGGGAAAACTTTGTTGGACTTTAAGCCGATTAAGGCATGGATTCCTGCTTGTGCCATTAATTACATTCTAAATTCACATAAGAAATTTAAGTGTATTTTTTACTAAACTCGATTGGGATTTTGCTCCAGTAATAGAATTGTATTGGTTTAAATTTTCCAGTTATAATTTAAGGGTATTTAATATAATGGATGAAAAGTCACGTAAGACTGCTTTGAGGATGCTCACGTATGGGGCATACGTGCTTACTTCTGCATCAAATGAAGATATTTGTGCTGCCACAGTTACGTGGGTGAGCCAAGCATCTTTTGAGCCACCAATGGTATCCGTTTGTATTAAGCGAGAAAGCCATACTTTTGAAGTGGTGGGTAAATCTAACCGTTTTATTTTACATTTGCTTTCTCATGACCAAAAAGATTTTGCGGCCTCATTCTTTAAAGCTACCGAACACATTGAAGGTTTTCTGAACGGACAATCATTTCATATGATAGATGGATTGCCCGTTTTAGACTTACCCCCAGCTTATTTAGTATGCCATGTTTTGGATGTGAATGATAGAGGGGATCACCCACTATTTTTGGCAGAAGTAAAGGATGTTGTAGTTCGTCATGAAGCTGAACCTTTAGAGCTTCGTAAAACGGGATGGTCGTACGGCGGATAAATGGATATTCAAAAAACCAAAACAGAATTAACTGAAATTTTCAACAAAGCTATTTTTGCCATTCATAATGATGATTGGAAGAGTCATCCATTGCGAGTGGTACAGGCAGTTAAATCATTAATTGGCATTAATATTTCATATCCTAATATGAAATTGTTAACATGGGTGAGAGATTATATATCTTCCCTTGAAATCAGACCTAAATCTGAACTCATGTTTAAATTTGGAGAATTAGAAGAGACCATAACCATCCACTCATTAGAATTGGCTGTAAAAGCGGGGGATGATAAGTTAGCATTTTCTCATTTAGAGCAATTAAGCCGTGTTTCAGATGGTCGCCCCATTCTTGAATTTTTATTAGAACTTAGTGCCCAACAAAGCGGACGATCATTCCTTTTTGTATTGTCTGCATTGCGGAGCAACTTATTTCTCTCAAATGAAAAAATTACCGCATTACTTATTCTGTGCACACAAAGTGTTTTAGATGATTCTTTTCAGGTTTGGGGATTGAATCCTGAAAAGCTGTCGCTAGAATCAAATTTTGAATTAAGTTGTCAAATTATACAAAGCCACGAGGAAGATATTGTCCGCATGGTAAAGATTCATCCATGGTTACCTACAAAAAGTGAAATTTTCGAAATGAGTAATTCAGAGGAAAGCTTGAATGATAACATGAATATTATGAATGTTGGTCGCCAAGGGATTCTGGATAGTATTGATAAAATGGAATCAACTGCTATCACAGCAGAAATAATACTTACACTTGACGCATACAGATCCGCGTTGAAAGTTTCCCCAGAACACACCAAAAATATAATTTCGGTATCATCAAGACATACTGAAGGTTTGTTTGATGTTAAATAATATTGGTGAATGGAAAGTGATAGTTCTGGAAACCGGCGATTTTCGCCTTGATGGTGGCGCCATGATGGGGTCAGTCCCCAAAGTATTATGGGAAAAGACTAATCCCTCTGATGAACTGAATCGGATAGACCTTTCCCTAAGATGCCTTCTCCTTGATAATGGAACAAAGCGGGTTCTTATCGAAACGGGAATGGGTAATAAATTTAATGATAAATTTAAAACAATGTTCGCCATTCAACAATCATCCAATCCTTTAAGTGATACTTTAAGTGAATATGGTTATTTATTTGAAAGTATTACAGATGTAATATTAACTCACTTGCATTTTGATCATTCTGGAGGCGCATTAAATAGTGATGATATTGGAACATTGGTTCCTGCATTTCCCAATGCACAATATCATGTTTCAGAAAGTAATTGGGAACTAGGGATAGCACCAAATCCACGTGACCGAGCTAGCTATTTGAATGAAAATTATTTACCTTTAAAAGATGCGGGACTACTAAATCTAATCGCTGAAAACAGTGAAATATTGCCTGGAATTTCTTCATATATTGTGAATGGTCACACGACGGGACAGCAACTCATTAAGGTTGAAAGTGAGGACGAGGTGCTAGTTTTCTGTTCTGATTTAATCCCATTGCGTTCTCATTTGAAACTTCCGTGGATAATGGGTTATGATTTAAATGCACTCCTTTCACTTCAGGAAAAAACTAAATTCCTTCAAGAGGCAGCCGACGGTGATTGGTGGCTCTTTTTTTATCATGATCCTAAAACGGTGGCAGTGAAAATTGAAAAGGGTGAGAAGTACTACAATGTAGTTAAAGAGGTCTTTCGCCAAAATGGATAAGATAGACCAATTATTTAATAAAGGTTTGAAGGCCTTTAACGAAAAGAATTTTTATGATGCCCATGAGTATTGGGAGGAAATCTGGACAGAATATCGTTTATCCGATGCAAAATTTGTGCAAGGTCTAATTCAGCTCTCCGTTGGGTTTTACCATTTGACAAATCATAATTTAAATGGTTCACGGGGATTATTCAGAAAATGCCAAAGTAAATTTGAAAATTATAATGGTATTCAGCGAGGGCTCTCGGTGAATGAAATCCAATCATTAGCGAAACATGCCTTTGAAAATGTAATGGATATTGAGTCTTATAAAGATTTTAACTGGGATATTTATCATCCCTTAGAAGGTAACAATTAATATGTCAGAATTTAAAATTGCCGCATTTATCAATGATGCAACATTTTCAGCCAGTTTAGCCCATGCATGCAATGGCTTGGGGTATGGATTGTCATTCCCCAAATTAGATCAGTATTCACTCACTGAAAATTGCGCCATCATAGACTTAAATGACCAAAAATTGCATCCATTCCAGCTAGGGGAGTCATTAAAAGATAATCAAATTGTGGTATTTGGACTGGTGAATCGACTAAACAAAACCCTTCAAAAAAAGGCAACTGATGCCGGTTTCGATTTAGTATTTCAAAAGTCATTATTTTGTAAAAATTTAGCGATAATTGCAACTCAGGTGAAGCATGCCCGCTGAATCTCTAAAACGTAAACGGTTGCGGATGCCTGAGGTTCTGAGTTTGCTCAAATTAGAATACCCAGATTCAAAATGTTCTCTCAATTATAATTCACCATTCCAATTATTGGTTGCCACCGTATTGTCAGCTCAATGTACAGATGAACGAGTTAATAAAGTGGTAGTGCCATTATTTGAAAAATATCCAACTCCAGAAGATTTTACTCATTTGACTATCGCTGAAATTGGCAAAGAGATATACTCAACTGGATTTTATAATAATAAGGCAAAATCCATCAAGGGCCTCTCTCATGCACTTGTCGATGAATATGGTGGTGAAGTTCCAGGTACGATGGATGCGTTGGTAAAGCTTCCGGGAGTAGGGCGAAAAACGGCCAACGTAGTATTGGGGAATATTTTTGATGTTCCTGGAGTCGTTGTGGATACGCATGTAACCCGAATAACAAATTTACTAGGCTTTACTAAATCTAAAAATGCTGTAGTAATTGAACGTGAGTTAGAAAAGATTATTGAAGAAAAAGATTGGACTCTCTTTACACATCTGATTATTGACCATGGACGTGCAATTTGTGTTGCAAATCGACCCAATTGTACTGAATGCAGCATCTCATCATTTTGCCCATCTTCCACATAAAAAAATCATCCATAATACAGATTCTTTGCGTTGCTCTACCTTTATAAAAGTCAGTAAATTATCTGTCTTGGTCAATCTTGTATCATGCAAGTAAATAAAGAATATTTCGGAGCTAAATGACATATCTAACTAAACAGTATAAATTTTGTGCGGCACATCGTTATTGGAATCCAAATTGGTCTGATGATAAGAATTATGAAATCTTTGGAGAAGATGTGCGAATCCATGGTCATAATTATATTTTAGATATTACACTAAGTGGCCCCATCGATGAAAATAGTGGATTTATTTGCAACTTGTTTGAGTTAAATGAATTGGTGCAATCCCATGTTTTGGATGTGATGGATCATAGTCAAATACAATTAGATATCCCATGGTTTGAATTAAAACAGCCATCCACGGAGAATATGGTTGTTTTTATTTGGGAACAGATTAAATCAAAAATCCCAAGACCCGCAAATTTATACTCCATAAAATTGAGAGAAACTCCAACCATTTTTACCGAATATTTCGGTCCAGAAGGAAAGTAAATATGCCAGATAGTAATGTTAAAATAGAATCTCTCATTAGTGAATTGCTAACTCAAATTGGTGAAGATCCAAATAGAGAGGGCTTACTGAAAACTCCTCAACGGGTTGCTAAGTCTTGGGATTTCCTTTCGAAAGGATATAAGCAAAATATAGATGAAATTATTAATGATGCCATTTTTTATGAAGATTATGATGAAATGGTAACTATTCGTGACATTGATTTTTTCAGCTTATGTGAGCATCATTTACTACCATTTTTTGGAAAAGCCCATGTTGCATATATCCCAAATGGCAAGGTGGTTGGTTTATCTAAAATCCCTCGTATTGTTGAAATGTTTGGTAGAAGGCTTCAGCTTCAAGAGAGAATGACTCAAAATATTGCTGAAACATTAAATTCAGTACTGGAGCCAAAAGGTGTTGCGGTAGTTTTAGAAGGTCAGCATATGTGTATGCAGATGAGAGGCGTTGAGAAACAAAATTCTTTTGCAACAACTTCATTTATGACGGGGTTATTTAGAGAAGATGCACGTACACGTAAAGAACTTTTAGATATTATTTCGATGAGGAAGTAAATGAATAAATTTGATGTTATCGTTGTTGGTGGAGGTCCAGGTGGTTATGTTGCTGCAATTCGGGCTGCTCAATTAGGGAAGAATGTTGCCATTGTGGAGTCTAATCATTTAGGTGGAGTATGCCTTAATTGGGGGTGTATCCCCACCAAAGCATTATTGAAAAATGCAGATGTTTTAGAAATTGTAAAAAATGCGTCAAAATATGGCATTGAAATTCCTGAGTACACGGTAAAATGGTCAAAAGTTATTAAGCGTTCCCGTGATGTTGCCAGACGGTTAAATAAAGGAATTGAATTCCTTATGAAGAAAAATAAGATAACCTATATCCCAGCTCGTGGAAAACTGATAAATGCCACCACCGTTCAGACTACAACTAATGAGGGTGGTGTAAATCAAATTTCAGCAGAAAAAATTATTATTGCAACGGGGGCACGCCCAAAATGGTTTCCAGGAATGGAGCCAGATGGAGATAGGGTCATTACCTCAAAAGAAGCCATGGTTCAAGAAGAGCAACCCAAAAGTCTAATTATAATTGGTGCGGGTGCAATAGGAATCGAATTTGCCCATTTTTATAATACCTACCGAACTGATGTAACCGTAATTGAGGCATTACCAACCATTCTTCCTGTTGAGGATGAAGATGTTTCTAAAGAATTATTGAGTATTTTTAAAAAGCGTAAAATGAATATTCTCACCAATACATTTGTAGAAAAAATAGAGCGCTTAAAAACCAAGGTTAAGGTGCATACTAAAGATGGTCAAATTATTGAGGCTGATAAAGCTCTAATTGCTGTTGGTGTTCAAGGGAATATTGAAGATATTGGATTAGAGGAAGTGGAGGTTTCCCTTGATAAAGGATGGATTTCCACCAATGGATTTATGCAAACAAATATTGAAGGTATCTATGCAATTGGTGATGTTGCGGGTCCGCCATGGTTAGCGCATGTGGCCTCAGAAGAAGGAATAATTGCGGCGGAACATTTAGCGGGTGAAAATCCAGAGCCCATGAAATATGATAATATTCCAGGTTGTACATATTGCCACCCAGAAGTTGCCTCTGTTGGTTTGACAGAGAAAGCGGCGCGTGATGCGGGCTATGAGCTGAAAGTTGGCAATTTCCCTTTTAGAGCCTTAGGTAAGGCCATGGCTGTTGGTGATACGGATGGTTTTGTAAAGGTGATTTATGATGCTAAGTATGGTGAGTTATTGGGTTGCCATATTATTGGCGCAGAGGCCACGAATTTAATCACTGAAGCAGGAATTGCTCGAAAATTAGAGGCGACATGGCATGAGGTATTAACCACTATCCATCCACATCCCACATTGTCAGAAGCAATAATGGAAGCAACAGCAGATGCATTCGGTGAAGCGGTACATATTTAATTGATTGATTTATCTCAATCTGAAAAATTGCTGTATGATATTCAGAATAATTGTGCTGAAAAAGTGAATTATTTTTGGTTAGGAACACAGCTATATGAGCCCATTTGGGATTTGCAAAAAAAAATCCATTCATTGAGAAAAGATGATGAAATTAAAGATGTATTTTTATTATTAGAGCATAATCATGTTTACACCTTCGGAAAAAATGCAAATCATGACCACTTATTGCCCACGTATCCTTCAGAAGCTGAAGTGGTTCAGATCGATAGAGGTGGAGATATAACCTATCATGGGCCGGGGCAATTGGTAGGGTATCCCATTGTTGATTTACATGGATATGAAAAAAGTGTATCTTGGTATATGCGAACACTAGAAGCTGTAATTATTGATACTTTAAAAAAAATTGAAATTAATGCGGACCGAAAAGATGATTTGACCGGAGTATGGGTTGAAGATGAAAAGATTTGCGCCATGGGGGTTCGACTATCACGTTGGGTGACTATGCATGGATTTGCCCTAAACTTTGATCCTGAAATGCGATTCTTTGATGGGATGATTCCCTGTGGAATTTTTGAGCATGGAGTCACCTCCATTAAAAATTGTATCCAAACAGATTTAACGGTTGAAGGAATGGCAGAAATAGTATGCCAAATTTTTAAAGAAAAATTTATTGATGAATGTGTAGAAAAGGAGACCACATGAAACTACACGGATTTTCAAAAAAGCAGATATTAGCAATTTATAGAAATATGGCATTATCTCGACGATTAGATGAAAAACAACTAATTTTGTTAAAGCAAGGTAAAGGGTTTTTCCATATTGGTGCAGCGGGTCATGAAGCCGCACAATTAGCCGCCGCCCATTGCTTTAAACCTGGAATTGACTATGCATATCCATACTACCGCAATCAAGCATTTTGCTTGGGGTGGGGAATGACTTCAAAAGAGCATTTACTGTCATTTTTAGCAAAAGAAGATGATCCCAGTTCTGGCGGACGACAAATGCCACAACATTTTGGGCATAAAGAATTAAACATCGTTTCTCAATCTAGTTCTACAGGAACCCAGTATTTACAAGCGGTTGGGTTGGCATTTGGTATGCAACGAGATGGCGAAAAGGCAGTGGTCTATGTATCTTCAGGTGAGGGTACAACCAGTCAAGGTGACTTTCATGAAGCATTGAATTGGGCAAGTCGAGAAAAAGCACCTGTGATTTTCCACATTGAAAATAATGGTTACGCAATTTCTGTTCCAATTATTGAGCAAACTAGTGGAGCATCAGTCTATAATATTGCAGCTGGTTATGATTCATTGACTCGTTTTAATGTGGATGGGACTGATTTTTTTGAAACTCAATTAGCATTCAAAAAAGCCGTTGACCGTGCCAGAAAAGGAAGGGGTCCAAGTGTTATTATCTCTAATGTAGTACGATTATTGCCTCACTCATCGTCAGATGATCAAAGAAAATATAGAGACGAAGCTGATTTAGAAGCGGATAGAAAAAGAGATCCAATTTTAGTATTATCCAAGCAATGCATTGAAGCCGGAATCGCCAAACAAAGTGATTTCGATAAAATTGATAAAGATGTTCAGATACAAGTTGATGAAGAAACCGTATGGGCAGATGGTCAACTCTCACCCAAAGCTGAAGATTACGATAAAAATGTATATGCTCCTGAATGTAGCATCAAAGGTTTCGCATCTTTAGAACCTGCATCTACTGGCGATAGAGTGGTTTTAGTTGACGCCATTAATCATGCATTAGATGAAGAATTAGTTAAAAATGATAAAATGATTATTTTTGGAGAGGATGTAGGGCGAGGTAAAGGCGGTGTCTTTACAGCGACCCGTAGATTAACTGAAAAATATGGTGAGGAAAGAGTCTATAATTCTCCTTTAGCTGAATCTTCAATAATTGGTACGGCAATTGGTTTAGCCACAGTTGGATATAGACCGGTCGTTGAAATTCAATTTGGTGATTATATTTGGACATCCATGATGCAAATCAGAAATGAGATGGCAACTCTACGGTATCGCTCGAATGGAAAATGGGATTGTCCCATGGTTATTCGTGTGCCGGTAGGAGGATATATTCATGGTTCATTATGCCATAGCCAAAGTATTGATGGATACTTTACTCACCTTCCAGGTGTTAAAATTGCATACCCCTCAAATGCTGCAGATGCAAAAGGACTATTGAAATCAGCATGTCAGTTAAATGACCCTGTAATTTTCATGGAGCATAAAGGATTATATCGTCAAGGGTTTGCGTCGAGTTTAGAGCCAGATTCAAATTTCTACCTCCCATTTGGAGTGGCGCGGATGCAGCAAGAAGGAAGTGATGTTACCATCGTTACCTGGGGAGCGCTAGTTCAAAAATCTATTGAAGCGGTAAGAAATACTGGCATTTCAGCAGATATTATTGATTTACGCACGTTGAATCCACTTGATATGAATACAATCATGAAATCCATTAAAAAGACGAATCGTGTCATTGTGGCCCATGAAGATAATATGACCAATGGTTTTGGTGCAGAAATTGCAGCGCAAATCGCTGATTCTGGATTTACACATTTAGATGCACCTGTGAAGCGAGTGGCGTCAAAAGATGTACCAATCGCCTATTCACCTGTGTTGGAAGATGAAATTCTTGTGCAGACATCATGGATAGAAAATGCAATACAGGAAGTAATTGAGTTTTAAATTTTGAAAAAAACTGAACTCATAGAATTATATCGTTTACTAAAAACTCCTCGTATTATTGAGGAGCGAATGCTACTCTTGCTGAGACAAGGTAAAATTAGTAAATGGTTTTCTGGAATTGGTCAAGAGGCTATTTCTGTAGGTGTAACATATGCACTAAGCAATGACGATCAAATTCTACCCATGCATAGAAATTTAGGTGTATTTACCACTCGTGCAGTAGATATGAAAAAACTCTTTTGTCAGTTAATGGGCAAAGTTGGAGGCTATACTAAAGGTCGTGATCGGACATTCCATTTTGGGCTACCTGAAAAATATATTACTGGAATGATTTCACATTTAGCCGCCATGTTGCCCGTTGCAAATGGATTTGCAATGGCGTATCAAATGCGAAATGAAAAAAGAGTTTCTTTAGCGTTTATTGGTGATGGTGCCACCAGTGAAGGAGATTTCCATGAGGCGGTAAATTTAGCAGCGGTTTGGAAACTTCCTGTAATTTTTATGATTGAAAATAATGGATATGGATTATCTACGCCTACCTCAGAGCAATATGCTTGTAAAAATTTAGTAGACCGTGCAAAAGGTTATGGTATTCCAGGGGATTTAATTGATGGCAATGATTTATTTGCAGTCATTGATGCGGTAGAGAAAGCGTCCCGTCATGCCCGAAAGGGTAATGGACCTACATTGATCGAGGCAAAAACATTCCGAATGCGGGGTCATGAAGAAGCCTCCGGAACTAAGTATGTGCCACAAAAATTATTTGATGAATGGGCAAAGCAGGACCCTATTTTGAAGTTTGAAAAATCATTGTCTACGAAGAAATGGTTTAATGAAAAGTTTGTGTTTGACATTGAAAATGAGATTAAGAATTTGGTGAATCCCGCAATTGAATTTGCGTTAAATGCTGAAATTCCCAAAAGCAATGAGTCTGATGAACTGAATGATGTTTTTTTTACCCAAGCGGTGAATCAGAAAAATCCATCAAAAGCTTTGAAATCTTTACGATTTGTGGATGCCATCAAAGATGGGCTTTCACAAAAAATGGAGTCAGATGAATCTGT
Source organism: Fidelibacterota bacterium (assembly GCA_018671635.1). Taxonomy (GTDB): domain Bacteria; phylum Fidelibacterota; class Marinisomatia; order SCGC-AAA003-L08; family D37C17; genus JABHHG01. The sequence continues at coordinate 22,470 of JABHHG010000080.1, forward strand.
AATACTAATGGGTCAAGATGTTGCTGAGTATGGTGGTGTATTTAAAATCAGTGAAGGATTTGTAGAGAAATTTGGTAAAAGTCGCGTTCGTAATACTCCTATTGTTGAATCTGGAATTATCGGCGCGGCCATGGGTTTGGCTTTAGAGGGATACAAACCCGTTGTGGAAATGCAATTTGCCGATTTTGTATCATGTGGATTCAATCAAATTGTAAATAATTTGGCCAAAACATATTACCGATGGAATTCACCGTTGAACGTGACATTGAGAATGCCATGCGGTGGAGAACTGAGTGCGGGGCCATTCCATTCTCAAAATCCTGAGGCATGGTTTTTTCATGTTCCAGGGTTGAAAATTGTGTATCCGTCGACTCCATCTGATGTAAAAGGTTTATTGATTTCTGCCATTGAAGATCCA
>JABHHG010000177.1 GCA_018671635.1 Fidelibacterota bacterium
ATGAAAATTCCTGGAATGTAATGGACGGTTTTCCACCATCATTAGAACGGGTTATTGAGGCATTTTCTAAATTCCCTGGAATTGGAAAAAAAACAGCGCAACGTTTAGGACTTCATGTATTAAAATCTGATTCAAATAGTATGACTGAATTTGCAAATTCACTGATAGAAGTGAAAGAGAAAATTAGTTTTTGTGCAGAATGTAATAATTTTGCAGAAGCTGAAAAATGCGAAATTTGCGAAAATCCAAAGAGAGATCGTCAAATCATTTGTGTAGTCGAAGAATCTTCAGATATTTTTCTATTTGAGAATACAGGTTTTACAGGGATGTATCAAGTTTTGGGTGGGGTATTATCCCCTCTCGATGGTGTTGGTCCCGATGAGCTAAATCTTAAAAGTTTGATGGGTAGATTACAAGATGTGAACGAAATCGTTGTGGCTACAAATACAAGCGTTGAAGGTGATGCAACTGCTTTATATTTAGCGAAATTAATCCAGCCCTTGGGGATTAAAGTCACTCGATTAGCCAGAGGAATTCCTGTAGGGGGACATTTAGAATATGTTGATGAGGCTACCCTATCAAAATCAATGAATGAAAGAGTTATAATCGCATAATGCAAATAAAAAAGAAATATATTCCCAATATTCTCACCTCCTCACGGATATTACTTACCCCTGTTTTCTTATATTTTCTATTTTCTGATTTTAGTCATAGTAAACTTATTGCATTAATTGTTTTTATTGTGGCTTCAATTACCGATGCATTTGACGGATTTTACGCAAGGAAGCATAATTTGATTACAAAATTTGGTACATTTTTTGATCCCCTTGCGGATAAATTATTGGTTTTATCGGCATTTTATGGATTTATGTTTATTCCCATTTTGAACACTGAAGTAAAATTATGGATGATTATCTTAATTTCATTTAGGGATGTAGTGGTAACCTTACTCCGTATGATTATGGAGTATAAAGGGATTACTATGGTAACTAGCAAAATGAGTAAAATGAAAACTGCACTACAGCTTTCTACAATTATATTTATTCTCACTTATCTTATATTGTTTTCATACAATATTAGTTATTGGCAATTATTGAGCGAACAGTTTGTATTGATTTATGATGTCTCCTTCTCTATTATCTATTTTTCTATGATTGCAACCACCTTAGTCACATTCTATACGGGTGTACATTATTGTTATTATAATTATAAAATTCTGGGACAACTACTGTTCCAGAAATGAAGTCTCTTTCTAACTTAATTTCAACATTCTTTTATTTAGGGGGATTACCTAAAGCTCCAGGCACGTGGGGAAGTTTAGGGGCCCTTTTAATTTGGAGTCTCATACCTGAAACTATATTTTTTCGTGTAGTACTTTTATCAATCACATTAATTCTTGGATTTATTGCTTGTGAAAATACACTAAAAGAAAGTGATGACCCAGATCCATCATATATTGTTATAGATGAAGTGGTTGGATTATGGATAACATTATTATTTGTTCCAAAAACTATATTTCTATTTATTTTGGGTTTTCTTCTATTCAGATTATTTGATATTCTTAAGCCTTCTTTTATTTACTCAGTTCAGTTTTTGAAGGGAAGTTGGGGAGTAATGCTTGATGATATCCTAGCAGGAATTTTATCATTATTGATTTTATGGGGCGTGATGGCTTGAAAGAGGCTTGTATTATCACAATCGGAGATGAACTCCTTCAAGGCTATACTGTAGATACCAACTCTGCATGGTTAGGTAAAAAATTAAACAATTATAATATTCGTGTACAGCGTAAAATAACCATCGCAGATGAATTAGATATAATTCAATATGAGTTATCTAAAGCATTGGATATGTATGATTTGATTTTTGTCACTGGAGGATTGGGTCCAACATTAGATGATGTAACTCAATCGGCAATAAAGAATATTTTAGATGCAGTTTCAGAATTTGATGAAAATTATTATACTGAATTAAAACAGAAATTTGCTGCGAAAAAAATGGAAATGCCTCCGAATAACCGTTCACAGGCAATGGTAATTAATGGCACAAAGGTAATTCCTAATTCACTGGGAACTGCACGGGGAATACATATAGAAAAAGAGGGAAGACACCTTTTTTCTTTGCCGGGTGTACCCACTGAAATGAAGGGAATGTTTAATAAGTATATTGTTAAAAATTATCTTCCTAGTGTAAAAAAAGAGTCAATTGCATTAATTCGTACCACTGGGATTATTGAAAGTAATTTGGCTGAAATACTAAAAGCAAAGATAGATGAATATTCAGATAGATATTCATTTTCCTTTTTGCCAAAATTTACAGGAGTAGATTTTAAGATTAGGCAAGATGCTCCATGTGAATTGGGGTTAGATTCTGTATCCAAATATTTTTTTGAGTGGTTATCTCCCTATGCGTATGGTTGGGGAAATGAAACCTTAGAATCCGTTTTAGCCACTCAATTGGCCCAAAAAGGTTTAACCCTCTCCGTGGCTGAATCATGTACAGGCGGATTAATTGGCAAACGATTAACTGATGTGGAAGGTTCGTCATCCTTTTTTCTGGGAGGCATCATTGCATATAGTAATGATATTAAAATTAATCAATTAAGTATATCAAGTGATTTACTTATGAAAGATGGAGCCGTTAGTCACTCTGTTGCAAAGGTAATGGCTGAATCAATACAAACGATTTCGAAGAGTGATATTAGTGTTGCCACAACGGGTATTTCAGGTCCTGCTGGAGGTAGTGACAAAAAGCCTGTCGGTTTAGTTTATATTGCAGTAAGTTATAATGGGAATGTGTGGGTGAAAGAATTTAATTTTTTCCCGAAACGGTTGATACACCGTGAAATTACATCTCAGACAGCATTAAATATGGTAAGAAAGGTTATAAATGAGTGAGTCAAAAAGAGTTTTTGTAGGAATAGATCTCTCACGAAAATTTTCTCGATTAATTCCAATGTTGAAAACAACGATAGGTGAACATGAAGGTGATATCAAATGGATTTCAGGGAAAAACTTACATCTAACCCTTTCGTTTTTAGGAAATATTGATGATTCTAAAATTGAGACTTTAATTGCGGATTTGCAGGAAGTGAAAGCGCTTGCTAAATTTACTTTGTCTGTAAATGGCACCGGTACATTCCCGAATTTAGAAACACCAAAAGTATTCTGGTTGGGTATAGAGGAGGGATATGATGAATTATCTGATACTCAAAGTATCATAGATGAGTTGTCATTTGACTATAAAGAAACGCAAAGAGAGGAAAAG
>JABHHG010000237.1 GCA_018671635.1 Fidelibacterota bacterium
ATTTCATCAGATTGGTCCAAAGATTTTTTCTTACTGGCACAATTGCCCTCTGTAAGTCGAATTCTAAATATAAGATTATCAGAGTTCATATCCGCATATACACAGTTAATGTCAGCAGTATAACTATTAGACACTGCAAAATGAATATCGTCCATTGAAATATGTTTGTCTAACATTGCTTCTTTATTTAGTTCCATTCGAATAATCCATTTAGATTTCGCATCTGATTCAGTATCATCAAAATCGTTTTCTTGACATTCTTCTACCAAATTCTGAAAGGCATTATATTCAGCCAACAATACTTTATCATCAGCTATTAAAGTAGCCATATCATCTGGGTCAAAACAAATACTTACAGAATCAACAACATCTCGCAAACTGGTATATTCTAATGTATATTTGAGTTCCTGTGCTTTTTCGATGTTATCTCGCTCATTTTCTTTAAGATGAATAGTAACGGATGGTTTTTTAGGATTTTCAGAAAGAGATAAAATTTCTTCAACTCTGGGTACACCACGCGTAGCATTTGATTTACTAGCTACACCAGCAAAGTGAAATGTATTTAACGTCATTTGGGTGGTTGGCTCACCAATACTCTGCGCAGCTATCATACCCACCATTTCTCCTGGATGAACAATGGCTTTTTGATAATTTGTAATAATAGTCTCTAATAAAATTATGATAGCTTTTCTGTTGAAACGCTTTACTGTTAACAAAGTTTTGGGCGAAAGATAATAATAATAGGCAAATTTAAATAATTCCGTGGGCGCCGCATAGTAATTTCTGGATAGTTTATTAAAAGCTTCATCTAGCATCTCATATAACTCTATGGGCGTTATGTTAACCAATGAATTGGATTGGATACTTAGCTGATTATGAATATTATTAATAATGCGACGGAAATGTACAGGAATATTTATTTGTGTTTCATCCAAGAATTTAAATACATTTTTCACCACTTCTTCTCGTGCTTCAATCATAAAAGTTATCATTTCATTCGTTTTTTTAATTAATTGGGTCTTCTGTTTTTTAATTCGTTTGATAGCAGCTTTGGTATAATTTGTTGTAATAATAGCATCACTTGAATCATCCAATGGCATTTGAAAATGCGCATAAATATCTTCGCGCGTTGCTGTAGGCAATGGAAGATTTTGCATTTCCACTTTAGTAGGGTCAATATTATCATCGCCATAAGCAAATTGGATAATTTTATTTTTATTATTTCTAACCGTCATATCATAAGCAACACGCAAATCTTCCAATCCTTTAATGAGTCTTCTCTGGATATAACCAGTAGTACTGGTTTTAACAGCAGTATCAATTAAGCCAGTTCTACCACCCATAGCATGGAAATAAAGTTCTGTAGGGGTTAAACCTTGAATGAATGAGGATTCGACGAATCCTCGTGCTTCTGGCGAGTCATTATATTTCGTATAATGAGGCAATGTTCTATCTTGGAAACCATAAGGAATTCTTTTACCATCTACATTTTGCTGACCTAAACACGATATCATCTGCGCAATATTTAAAGTACTACCTTTGCTTCCTGCGTTAACCATTACAATAAAACGATTATCGGCAGTCAAACTTTTTCTTCCAATTTTACCAGCTTCATCAGCCGCATTTTTCAAGATTGAATTCACCTTTGATTCAAACTCAATTTCATTGGTTTTCCCTGTATTATTTTCAAATGTTCCCAAATGTGTTTGATCAATCAGATTTTTAACTTCTTGTTTCTTTTTAATCATGGCATTAGATATTTTTTGATTTGTTGTAGCATCGGCTATTAAATCACTGATACCCACACTATATGCACTTAATTTCATATACTCTGTGACTAAATTTTGTAAATTATCTATAAAATCAGCACACTCTATATAATTGAAATCATTGAATATACTATGTAATAAACCTTTCGAACCTGCCCCCAAAGCTTTTTTGTCTAGTTGACCTCTTACATATTTACCATTTATAATTTCAATAATATTATTTGACACTTTTTTATCTTCCGTTGAATCATATTGTCCATTATGAAAATGGGCTGATAACGGTGGCATAATTTCTGTTAAGAGCTCGAAACTATTGATTCTTTTATTAGTATTTTTGAAAATTTTTGTATTAATTTTATCATAAGCCATCAATAAATTCATGGCTGTGCGTGTATCAAAGTCAGTATTTTCACGTGTAAATCGAAATGCTCCTAACAATGAGTCTTGGAAGATTCCAATAATAGGTGAATTATTAGCTGGTGAAATAATTTGTCTTGCAACCGCCGCCAGATATGTCAGTTCAGCAGCACTTTCATAATCTTGTGGTCCGTGTAAATTCATTTCATCCCCATCAAAGTCAGCATTGTACGGTTTTGTATCAGCTACATTTAAACGAAAAGTATCTCCTACTTTTAGAATTTTTGCGAAATGACACATCATACTCATTCTATGAAGAGTAGGTTGCCTATTAAACAGTATGGGATCTCCGTCTAAAAGATGTCGGTGCACCAGATCTCCAAACTGTAATTCAATAGAGTTTCTATCTACATATCTAAGTGAAATTGAATCACCAGCTTTTCTTTCTAAAATTTTTGCACCAGGATACACATCGGGTCCATTCAACATCAATTGAGTAAGGAAACTCTTATTTCTTTTATTTACAACTTCGGGGAAAGTAATATTTTTCGCCACTTTAAGCGGAATACCCAATTCTGATATTCCTATATTGGCATCAGGAGTGATAACTGACCTTGCCGAATAGTCAACTCTTTTACCCATAAGATTACCCCGAACACGACCTGGTTTACCAACCAATCTTTCTTTAATCGATTTTAATGGTCTACCTGAGCGTTGTGCAACTGATGCTACTCCGGGAATTTTATTATCCACCATTGTCGCAACATAATATTGTAATACCATTGTCCAATCATCAATCACCTTTGCCGTCGCATTACTTTCTAGTTTTTCCTGTAGAGTTTTGTTTGCTTTTACAATATTAACTATGATATGAGATATATCATCTTCTGAGCGTTGTTGTGCATCATGTTTTACTGAAGGTCGTACTGCTGGTGGTGGTATAGCTAACACTTGGCATATCATCCAGTCTGGTCTTGACCAGAGAGCACTAAAGCCCATAAATGAAACATCTTCATCAGATATGCGCCTAAATATTTTAAGAACGATTTCCGGTGTTAATCGCATGATTAATTTATCTTTTTTAGTTCCTTCACTATTCTCAATGCCTTCAATATTGTCCCATTCAGCAATAAGAGTCGCCAACCCTTCCTTCGTAATTTTACGAGGTTGTTTGGTACCACAACCATCACAGGTTTCGTCACCACATCTTACTACTTTTGATGCTAGTTTGAAAATTTTATCCCATCGTTTTTTCGAAGATAACCGTTGCAAGTAGTTATATTTTGTTTTATCTATCAATAATTTACTACATTTGATACACACACATCGGAGAATTTTTACGATAGTGTGAATATATTGAATGTAAAATATAGGTCTAGCCAGTTCTATATGTCCAAAATATCCTGGCGTATTCATATAATTTAGACCATCTGTTGGACAAATCAAACCTGGGTCTAGCACACCCATGCGAGGATCAAACAAACCACCTATCACAGGTTTATTATTTACATATGTATCTCTGGAAACAATATTTGCTACAGAACTTTTTCGAATTTCATCCGGAGATAATATACTAAATTGTATTCCTATAATTCTCGACGGGGTTGTCTTTGATTTTGATTGAGCCATTCCTTATACTACGCTTAGAATATTTAGATTGTTTTTCAATTTATTTATTTTAAGTTTTCGAATAGTAAAAAAATTGATATTTGCAAAGAGGATTTAAAAATTATCACACAATACTTCATAATGGATAAATCCGACATCAATGATCGTTCAGCTAAATCTCCTAAAAAGGGATATAAATTTAGACAATCTACAAAGGAAAAAACACGGAAGAATAAAAAAATCAAGGGAAAACATCTGGCATCTGATAGTGATAGTGATAGTGATTATGATCCAGAAGATGAAATGGATATTTTAATAGAAGAAGAAGAGACAGAATCGTCTTCTGAAGAAGAAGAAGAAGAAACTAAAGAAGATTTTAATGCCAGGGAATTTCAAAAATTCGTTCAAAAAATATTTCCATCTAAAAATGGACAGGAGAGGGTTCGGCAATTGGAAAAGATAGATGAAATGTTGGAGAAAAAAGAGAAAAAGAAAAAATCAAAGTCATTAACCACTCGAAAAAAAAATAAAAAAATAACTGCCGAGCAAACCAAAAAGAAATC
>JABHHG010000209.1 GCA_018671635.1 Fidelibacterota bacterium
AATTGCAGGCTTGTTGGTGAATCGTGTAATCTCGGTAATTGATGTTATGTATTTGGAAAAGATGGGTTCATCCACACCTATTCAATCCCAAGTAATTGCCAATGGTTCGAATGACCTTCAGCTAAAATTGACTTTCCCCTTTTAACGCTTCTTCAAACTTTCAACGGCTGTATTTCGAGCAGTAATTGATTTTTCTGAAAACCAGGAGTTTAAAAAAATATCCATTTGTTTTTCGCGTTGAGTATTCATAAATAATTGAATTCGTTCTAATCGATTTTTATCTTTAGTAATATCTTCAAATGTAATTTTCTGGGTAGTGAAATGACCAAATTGGTTCATCTCTTGAGCAATATAGAAGTCATCATTACATAGAATTTTATTCATGTCATCACCAAATGTACATTGAATAATAGCTTGTGGGAGTGAGGGCAATTTAATGCCTAATTTCTCTTCATTCATTCCCAATTTGTAATTCCCTGATTCGCAGTAAACTTTATCACATGCGGAGGCCAGAATGAATCCACCCGCAACAGTATGTCCATTAACGCTGGCAATAGTTTTCCCATTTCGATCTATCACCGATTGCAACATATATTCAAAATGTGCCATAAATTCTATAATTTCATTATGGTTAAAATCATTGATGTGAAAGAGGTCCAGTCCGCTGGAGAAAAACCGACCATTGCCCGTGATAATTAGGTTTGCACGGTCATCAATTTTATGGATGCTTTCAGAAAAGTTTTCAAAAAATGATGGATTTAACACATTGGCAACAGAGTGATTCATTACCAATTCGGTATGCGTTGAGTAGCTATTGATTTTCATTTGTGTATTCATGGTAAAATTTACGAACACTACTTGGTATAAAACGGTGGATTAGCGTAATTTTTCCCGGCTGAAATGTTGACATTTTAGCAATCTAATGCCCTCGTAGCTCAGCTGGATAGAGCAATTGACTTCTAATCAATAGGCCACAGGTTCGAATCCTGTCGAGGGTACCAAAAAGCCACATCAATTTTGATGTGGCTTTTTTTATTAGATGGTGTAAGTTTTCCCATGAAAAAACACTCTTATCACTTATCACATTCTTTGGGGTAGTTATTGTAGGTAGCTGTGTAAACATGGGTATTATTACTTTGGGGGGCAATTGATACCGCCACCAGCAGGGGTAAACCCTGCAGATGTGAATAGTATCGTAGAGAGTATGCATTTATATGGGCCCATCCATTTTCTCTCTCCATTTTTAGCCCATGCTTTAGGCACATTGGTAGGCGCATATTTGGTGGCATGGTTTGCACCCAAGTTTAAATTTGTATTGGCGTTATTAGTGGGCGGTTTATTCTTATTGGGGGGTATCACGATGGTAATGATGCTACCGTCACCCATTTGGTTTAATGTTTTAAATTTGGGAGTGGCCTATATCCCAATGGGTTATTTGGGGTGGTGGCTAAATCAGCCTAAAATTGAAACTGTAAATTGATTTGATTCTCTTGGATTGAGGCGTCTGCGTTTTCCAATAGGGTAGATGTGAAAATCCATGAATTAATACCCGCCAAAATGGCTCCAGCCATTACATCTTCCCAATAATGTTTTTCTGCATTCACTCGACTATATCCTACGAATGATGCCACCACATAGGCTGGCCATGCCGTGTTGAATCCATATCGTTCATGTATAAAGGTGGCCCCAGAAAATGCTGCCGATGTATGCCCTGAAGGAAATGAATCTTTCCTGGATCCATCAGGCCGAGGTTTATCAATAGCCTTTTTGAGGAAGTGGGTGGTCAATATGGTAGCCACAGAAGATTTACAAAATTGAATTCGTCCAACTTTGTCAGAATTTTCATAAGTAAGATATAGCCCATATAGTGGTGTGGCAATTTGACCAATATCGCCAGCGGTTCGAATAGGGTCTGACGAATCCGCAATAAATGGAAATACTAAACTTAAACTTATAATTGTAATTAAAATTTTCATCAAAATGTATAATTAATTGATATCCCAGTTGTTAGGTTTGTATTGAGTATGGGTCGAATAGAAAACTGAGATTTATCTTCAATACCATTTCTTTTACGTCCATTATCTACCGCAATCTTACCCAAATAATAGCCCATAGCGATGGAAAGGGGATAATCACTCACCCAGTGTACACCATTGTTCATCATCTGAAACCCTAGTAAAGTCATGGCGGTATAGCCTACAGGTCGAATCCATTTTACCCCAGAATAGTTCTCTGAAATTACAGTAACTGTGGCCATACACACAGCCATGTGGCCAGAAGGAAATGCGTCATATGTGGATACATGTTTATGATATTCAATTTGATTAGGGAAAGGTGTCCACTTGTCGGTGTGCCCATCTTCAGAGCGAAAGGGACTAATCCGCCCGGTAATATGTTTAATAACTTGTGTTAAAAATCCGGCGGATGCCATGGCCTGTGCCACTTGACTTCCCGTTTGCATAGCTCGGTTATTATGGGTGAAACGTCCATACGTATAAAAACTACTGGCAATCCCTAAATGGAGGATGCCATCTCCAATAAAATATATAGAAGATTCTAAATCCGTAGGAAAACGGATTGGTTGATCGAAGATACGAAAAAATGGTTCAGTATTATCTTCCTGAGATAAATTGA
>JABHHG010000107.1 GCA_018671635.1 Fidelibacterota bacterium
CTAATAATAGCTTTGCCGGTGGTTAATAGCGTTTTAGTCACTGAACCAGGCACATCCCCCGTTTTCATGTATTCTTGCCGAAAACGCGCTAAAAAATGAATCGTGTCATCTACCGCTATTCCTAACGCAATTGAGAAGGTCATGGCAGTAGAGGGTCGTAATTTAATACCCATAAATCCCATGATTCCACCTGCAGCCATAAGAGGTATTATGGTGGGCAGTACTGATAAAATTGATAATCGTACAGACTTAAACAAAAATATCATGGATATGAAAATGATGATGAAAGCCAGCATGAAACTGGTAGTCAAATTTTTCACCAAATGTTTGCTTGTATTCAGTGCTAATAATGTACTTCCAGTTATAATGACGTGAATATCTTCACCAAATAATCGTAACGACTCAATTTTTAATACTTTCACAATATGTTCGGCCGTTTCAGAATCAATATTCTTCACTCGTGCTGAAATCCGTGTTTTTGTTAAATCATCATCCACCAAACCTGAAATGCCATCATAACTTTCAATCAATGATAATATTTCAAGAGATTCAATGGGGATTTCCCGTATCCCACTACCAATTTCTTCATTCACTAATTTAATATGATCGGATACTGTTATGGCGCCTCCCACTCCGCCTTGGGCCAATAAAAATATTTTCAGTGAATCAATTTTAGATAAAAATAGGGGGTCAACGATTCCATTTTTAATTTTTGTATCTAGCACTAATTCTAAAGGGAGGGTTCCACCCATATGTGTTTCTACATAATGGATGCTGTCATAGAGTTCATTCCCTGGTTTCAAATCATCTAAAATGGAAATGTTATAATTAACTTTATATAGTCCAACTATTGATAACACAAATATGATAGCTGTAATAAATAATATTGAACGGGGATGTGAAACGCTCCATTCATTTAAATTTTCTGCAGCTTTAAACTCTTCACCTTCGACTAAACGCTTTATATTTTTCGCTTTCGGTAATGGCAAAAATGATAATATGATGGGTAAAATGATAATGGTTAAAATAAACATCAATATGACACCCACACCTACAATAAATCCAAATTCTTGGGTAATTCTGATATTAGTCATCATCAAGGAGAAAAATCCAACAGAGGTGGTAAAACTAGTAAGAAATAATGCGCCCCCAATTTCAGTAATCACGCGATCTAAAGACCCTCGTCGTCCCAGACCTAAACTAAGTCCCTCATGATATTTAATCATGAGATGAATAGCATTTGAACAGCCAATGATCATAAGGAGATTAAAGGTCAAATATGAAACAACATTAATAGTAATTCCCAATAATGCCATAATCCCAGAAATCCATACCAATCCCACACTAATAGTAGCCAATGGGAGCAGAACACCTCGCTTCTGCCTAAATACAAAAAAGAGTATCAATGTTACTACTGCAAATGAAATGGGGAAAAATATAGCACGCTCTCTTGCCACTAATTCAACGTATCTAGTTCTGAGTACGGGGATTCCCGCTTCATGCCACTCCCAATTATACTGAGATTTTATTTCATCAATGGCTTTAAAAACACGGGCTCGTGCCTCTTGATCTATTACATCATCGCTTAAGTTGATGAGGATATTTCCAACATCACCTTTTTTAGATATTAATAAATTGGTGTATATAGGATGGTCCAATACGTCAATCGTTTTTGTCGCCCAACCAGAATCATCCATATCAATATCAAAATAATTACCATCTTGAAGATTTGATAAACTGAGAACATTTTCTACGCCCTCAATAAATTCTAATGCTTCCGTAAGGTCACCTAACACTTCAACTGATTTTTTTTCGAGAATAGGAATCCCTGCATATGTAAGTAAAATTACATCATCTTCACGAGAAAATTCTTCACGGAACTTCTCATATACTTCCCGCTCTGGATCATTATTGGGAAACATTTGTTCAAGTGAAAAATCAATTCTAAGATGATTTGGAGATAAAAATGCAATATACCCAAAAATGATGGTAAGGCTCAAAATTGCTGTGAGCACAAATTTGGGGTGATCTAATATAATTTTACTTAGTCTGTTTAGCATGCAGGTAATTTGAAAGTATGCTTTTCTAATTTCGAGTTATATCGATATAAAATAAGGGTATAGCCCACTTGGCCCACAACATTACAATTAAGTTCTTTAGAAATTTGGATGCCTATATCTTTTCGCTCATCCTTAAATTCTCTAAATTTAATCTTAATTAATTCATGAATATTTAATGCATTATCTATTGCAATAATGGCTCCCTCATGGAATCCATTTTTACCAATCAATACAACTGGATCTATGTGGTGAGCGGCTGCTCTTAAATATTTTCTTTGTTTGCTTGTCAAATCACTCATTTTTTACTCATATTTGCCTATCATAATTTCTACACTTTCTATATACTGATAAAGGAGAATATTTGAATAATCGTGTTAAAGTGAATTCATTTGTGAGGCGACAAGTAAAATCCTCTGGAAAAACCTACTCAACGCTCTCATTTGAAGAAATAGCCTCTTACGCAGAAGCGCAATTAGAAAAAGGTGATTTTAAAACAGGGTATAGAGATGGAGTTATCCTTATAAATGTTGAAGAGAAGCTTGTAAAACATTTTATTTGTCCGTTCACTCGTCTGAGAGATGATTCTCAGCTCACAGCAACTATGATACGACGACGACCAGGAGAAGAACCGTATATCCAGATTAAAGCCCTAAATGGAATCGCATTAACCACTGGAAGTGTAGATTTAGTTTTATATCATCATGCTGTATTATCAGAAACAAATGAACAAGAATTTACTGAAGGTTGGGAACTTATAGCATTTCATGCGATTCCTGAAGGCATTAAAGAAATGCCTATTGGACCCATCACCATGATGCGGAATCAATTGCAATTAGAAGGGGGTACTAAGGGATATTTTTCTGCTGATCAGTGGGCTGAATCAGTAAAATTTTGGCAGAAATATGCAGTATTGCACACTACCAACGATAATTAGTAATTATAATTAAAACTCAAATTAATAGACGTTTTTTGGATATCTTGTAATTCATGATTTTCTCCATCACTTGGGTCAAATCCCCCATTTTTCCAATCTACATATGAAATTCCAACAGTCAGAAAGAACTCTTTATATATGGGTTTTGTAACTTCAATTTCTATAGACAATTTTTCTTCAACCCCACCATCGTACCTAATCGCATTTTCTATAGAACTATAATATTGACTTCTCAAATTTGTAAATTCACCACGTTTTGATTTGGATAAGCTAATTTTTAAATCAGCATTATTGTATAATATATTATATGAAAAAAAGAGTTCCTCAGCATGAGGACCTGCCCAAAACCCCATAGGATAATTATGTGAATAATTATCATTTTCAATAAATTTGTGACGATAAATTCGATTATCGGTCCATGTATATTCGAATCTTAATCTATCATGGTCAATTAAACTATTTTTCAATAGAAACCCACTCTGATAGCCAAA
>JABHHG010000055.1 GCA_018671635.1 Fidelibacterota bacterium
ACATACATGATTTTCAATATTGGGGATTCTTAATAATTTATATTTGGCATCTAAGTTATTTAGACTAATTACCAAAGGAATATGATCAGTATTAGAATTTGAAATCTTACATTTACAAAAATCATCTTGAGTCCTACAACAAGCCCTTTTGCACTCAGTTTTACAACAAGCTGACATAAGCTTGGTGATTTGACTTTTACAAACTGAAGTGAATGAACTCCCTTCAAGAACAACCCCAAATATTAAATAAAATGAAATTATTATATTTACCATTACTTTCATGAGTATATATTACGATACATATGTCCTATTTAAACCTATTTATTATGCTACTCGAATAGGTAAATTCACTATTGAATGAAACAATTTCTTGATTTTTCTTATTTCAGATCCACATAAAAATCATTTATGTTTCATGCTATTATTCTCTATTATTCACTGATTCTTTTATATCATCTGTAACCGTATTTACCTCATCAGTAATTTCTTTTTTAGCTTTTCTGAATTCTTTCAACCCTTTCCCTAGACCGCGGGCAAGTTCCGGAAGTTTTTTACCACCAAAAATTAGAATAACCACTAAAATGATAGGTACAATTTCCCAAGGTCCTAAATTCATATTCTCTCCTTTATTTGATTTTACTTCGTTTCATTATACTGTTCATGGTGTTTACATTTGTTAGCTCCGTTTTATATCGAGAAAGATCTACAATTTCCGGTTTTAATAATGTAATTACATCCATTACTTTATAGTTTTCAACTGAATACGCCTTTTCAAAATAAGTTAAACAATTTTGGTGATAGAAACCGGACAGGGGGAATATTTGACCATCTACTGAAGGAATAATAATATTTGCATCAATATCAACAGCTTCTTTTTCCAGTGCCCTTATCACATCTGAAGTAATATAAGGTGTGTCCACGCTGATAATAAAATTCCATGGAGAAGATGTATGCCGAAGTACTGTAATTATCCCTATTATGGCTGCCTGGTAACCTGAAAAATCAGATATAAACTCTATTTTTTCTGAGTATGCTTTTTTCCCCACAGAAAATATATGAGTAAAATTAGATTGAAGTATTTTGAATACCATATCTAAAAATGTACTCCCATTAATCATGCAAGAAGCTTTATCGGATCCAAAACGTCGGCTTGAGCCACCAGTTAATATATACGCATTTATTTGACTATCTATTAACATTGATTGCACATGGATGGAATTCGACTGCCATCTTCCAAAATGGCATTTTTCCAGATAGGTACATCTTTCTTCATTTGTGAAATAAACCATGCCATGGCATCCAGACCTTCCACTCTGTGTTTCGACCATATGACAACTCTCAGCGAAGCTTCTCCAACCGGAATCTTTCCAACCCGGTGAATACAATCCAATTGATTGATGGCAAACCTACTCATTGTCTCTTCCCCCAGTTTCTGGAGCTCTTTTTCAGCCATTCCCTCATAATATTCATAATCCAGAGCAACAATGGGCTGATCATTCTCTATATCCCTTACCCTACCGTAGAATTGAAGTTCCCCCCCATCATTTGTATGGGTTTCATCTGATGGTAGAGCAAGTATTACAGTATTTGAAATGTTAGTTTTTACCATTCAACCTCCTGAAACAGGCGGGATGAGTGCAACCATATCCTCATTCTGAAGCCTGTAGTTTTCATTTACATATGACTGATTGACTGCTACTCGAATCGGCAAGTCTTTCAATTTCTTTTTGTTCATGGCCCTGACTTTTTCAAGTAAACGACTCACTGTTTCGTCATCATCTAGTTCAATATCCATAGTTTGTTGATCTAAAGCATCCTTCACCAGTGAGAAGTTTCTAGTATGAATGGTTATCATTCGATATTCCTCCAATTAAGTGGATTTATTGTAATTTCATCTCCTGCCTTCAGTCCCTGCTTTCTGGGAGGTGATTCCAGAATGCAGTTTGATTCAAGGCTTGCTGTAAGCATATGCGACCCCATTTTTGATGCCGGTGAGCATAGAAGCTTCCCCCTGGAATCAATCCATGACCGGCCAAACAGGTATCGATATTTTTTACTCTCTACCGGAAAGTTTTCTGTCAGGATTGCCTGATGCTTGGGATCCCTTTTCTTCTGCTGTAAGTCCTGCATAACGGGATGAACATATTCCACATAGCATATAAATGATGATACAGGATTCCCCGGCAGGCCAAAAATAAGTGTGGAATCTGCTCTTCCAAAAAAGAGAGGCTTACCCGGTTTCTGAGCAACTTTCCAGAAATGCTCCTGCACCCCTAATTTATTATACACTTCCCGCACATAATCAAAGCGCCCCATTGATACGCCACCGGAAGAAATGATTACATCACAGGTTTGCAATGCCTCAGACAATAATCTGCGAAGCGAATCTTTATCATCCTTTATCACTTCCCTCATAACAACTTCCACCCCGGATTTTTCAGCCAATTCTGCAAACATATAGAGATTTGAATTATATATCTGCCCTATTTTTATTTTATTTCCCGGTTCAACCAGCTCACTGCCGGTGACGAAAATGGCAACCTTTGGTTTTATCATAACAGAGACCTTTTCATATCCAAATGTGGCCAGAGTGCCAATTTCACCGGGAGTAATGCATGTACCTCTTGATATAAGTACATCACTCTTTTCAATTTCTTCTCCTTGTCTGCGGATATGCTCCCCAATATGGGTTTCTTGAAATATCTGAACTATTCCAGAATCAGAAAAACCATTGGTATTTTCCACAATAACAATTGCATCAGCGCCATCAGGAATTACAGCACCGGTCATACACTGAGCACACTGACCAGGCTTGAGGATGACACCGCTAGGAGTCCCTGCTGAACTGACATCCACCATTTTCAATGTGACGGGTGATGTTTTATTAGCACCTACTGTATCAACTGCACGAACTGCAAATCCATCCATGGCCGAATTATCAAACTGTGGCATAGGGAAAGTAGCTGTAATATCCTGGGCAAGAACCCGATTTCCAGCATTTTTTAGTGAAACAGTTTCAAAACCTAGAGGTTGAATATTATTACTGATAATCGAATGTGCTTCCTGAACGGTAATCATAGAATTCCTCGGAATAAAAATATGATGGCAAAAATAATAACCAAACCCATAATTTTCTGAATGGTCTTAGCATGAAACTTGGAAGAACCTAAATATGATCCAGCAACAGCACCCGCTATCACTGCACCGATGAGCGGAAAAATAAAATCAATATTGAAGGTCCCTGCCTGTGTCCGGGCAAAAACTCCAGCCAAAGAATTGACCCAAATAAATATAGTCCCAGCGGCAGCAGCCTCTTTTTCACTTCCCAAACCAAACATAACAATGAGTGGCACCAGGTATATCCCACCGCCTATTCCCACTGAGCCAGCAACAAAACCTAAGATTGCACCAAGAGCAAGCATGAACATCCATTTTTGTTTGCCTGATAAATAAAATAAGTATTGAAGCTCTCTTAGTACATATATTCTTACCACTACTAATATAAGTGTGAAAAGTAGAATCAATTGGAATATTCCTTTTGGAAGATTCAGCGACCCTGCCAAATATGTCATGGGAATAGAGGTAATTAAAAATGGGGTAATCAAGGCAATTCGTCCATAACCATTTCGCCAGAAATTTACCATACTAATGGAGGTGACAATCAGGTTTAAGCTTAATGATGCAGTGGGAATGATAATATAATTGATTCCAAAAATAGTCATGAGAGCTGTATAAGATGAGCCGCCTCCCAATCCCACACTGGAATAAATTAACGCAACAAAAAAGAACAAAATGGGCAGTAGATATTCCATTAATGCTTTTCACCATTTATCATGTGAAATGAATGAAAAATAGTTGGGATTAATACCTTTAGGGCATCTTTTACTGCACCGGTACTTCCAGGTAAGCAAACTACAATTGTTCCCTTTATAACTCCTGCTGTTAACCGTGACAGTATAGCTGTTTTTACCTTGCCGCGCCCATATGCATGGAGTGCTTGCTCAATACCGGGTAATTTGGAATCAAAATTATTTTCTACCATTTGAATGGTCAAATCACGGGGGGATAAACCTGTTCCGCCTGTGGTTATAATCAGCTCTACACCATCTCGAATCCAAGCTTCAATAGTTGGTATAAGTTCTTTAGAACCATCTGGCAATACCTTTTGATGGTCGCCTTTACAGCCAAAATCGGCAAAACCTTTAACTAGTATGGGACCGGACTTATCTTTACTCTTTCCCGCAGCAATACTGTCACTCATGGTAATGGTACCGAATCTGGGTCGATACTCAATAGCATGATCCGATTTTCCACCGATTTTTTCTACCAGTTTGATTGCACTGATAGTCATGGTCTCATCCACAGCCTTACACATATCATAAATTGTCAGGGCAGCTGTAGAAACAGCCGTAAGGGCTTCCATTTCTACGCCTGTAGATTCTCGCGTTTTAACAATTGAGCGGATCATAATCTGCTCTCTGTCCAGTTCAAATTCCAAATCTATAAATGAAAGATTTAACTGATGACACATGGGAATAGTATAACAAGTTTTTTTAGCTGCCTGAATGCCAGCAATCTTAGCTGTATTAAGGACATTTCCTTTTAAAATTGATTTATTTTTTATGGCCTGAATTGTAGATGCTTTTACTTTAATAAGTCCAGAAGCTGTTGCCATTCTATATGTGGGTAGCTTATGGCTAACGTCAACCATTTTTGTCTTTCCATGCTTATCTAAATGTGTGAATTCTTCCATTTATCCTCCAATCCAACTCATGCAATCGTGGTTATTATCTTCATTGCATCGCGCAGACCATCCATCCATAGATTTTTCCCACATAGCATCATGAATCAAATCATTGATATTTTTTCCCTCTTTCATATTTTTTAATAATTCATACTTTTTCCTTGAATATAGACAGTTCATTATTTTTCCATCTGCAGTAATTCTAATTCGATTACAATTATGGCATAAACTCCTAGAAAATGCTGGAATCACAGAAATTTTTAATGGATGATTGGGATACTGAAATGAAAAATGCTCTGTACTGCTACCTTTAGTTGAAACTAACCCCGGAATTCTTGCATGAAGAATATTGATGATTTTTTCAGCGGGTAAATAATTATTTGAGCTTCTGTTATTTAGGCCATCAAATGGCATTAATTCTATAAAACGAAGTGTAATTGGATGGTTTTTAAAAAATGAAGTCATATGTTGAATTTCATCAGTATTAAAATTATCTATCATGACTACATTAATTTTTACATTTTCAATTTCTGATTTAATTGCCGATTCAATCCCCTTAAGCACTAAAGGCAATTTATTCCTTTGGGTAATATGATGATATTTTGTCTGATTTAGTGAATCCAGACTAATATTTATACCTGTAATTCCTGCATCTTTTAATGGAAATGCCAGTTCATTTAATAAAATGCCATTAGTCGTAATATTAACTGAAGTTATATTATCAATTTGAGAGGTATAGCTTACCAAAGGGATTATTTGATCATGAAGTAAGGGTTCACCACCCGTGAATCGAATTTTAGTTACACCAAAATCTGATACCGATCTTACAATTTTCTGTATTTCATCTTTGGAGAGTTGTCTCAGATCAGAATGCTTTATTCCATGAGGCATACAATATAGACAACGTAAATTACATTGATTATTAATTGCTATCCGTAAATAGGTAAAGGTCCGACCATGTTGATCGTTAAAGCTATTTTTGCTACATGTTTCAATATCCAAAATAGCAGGTTTTGATATTTTTAAAGTATTTTCCATCTCATTTCCAATTCATCCTCTACGAGGAGTCGGGAGCTAATTTTGGCATTTCTTCCAAAACCGTAACGGTATCAAACCATATTCTTTATTGAACTTAGGTCAGTCAACTAAGAGAAACTCAAACAACAATGTGGATAAAATTTAATATATTAATACCATTATATCATATTATATATTTGTATTTTTATCCAATTAATTTAGTGTAGGTTCAGTTTATATAAATAGATTGCTTAGAATAAACTGGATAAATCCAACAAAAAACTTTAGAGCTCTACAACATTTTTTTATGTATGGAGTCTTATGCTTTCATTTATATATGGGTCTTTTATTGGGACCAAATTGCCTTTGGATATGGTGAGTATCACTAAACCAAAAGAGATTACAATAATTATGATTGCAACCCCTAGTTCAATAAAGCCAAACTCTGGATTATTGCCAATTAAAGGAGGAAATATCATTAAATATAAATCTAACCAATGCCCTATTAAGACAGCAATAGATGCCATAATTAATGACTTTTCAGAACGTTTTGTCTTTCTAAACAATAAAATAGTAAATGGGATTAACCAATTCAGAAAAATATTTATCACAGAAAGTACCAAAAAGGGACCGCTATGACGTTTTAAATAATAACTTGTCTCTTCTGGAATATTAGCGTACCAAATTAACATATGCTGGGAAAACCATATATATATCCAAAATGTAGTAAAGGCAAACAAGTAACGGCCTAGTTCATGTAGATGGTCATCCTTTAGCAATTTCAATGCCCCAACTCTACGCAAATAGATTAGGACCATAATCATAAAAGCCAATCCAACAGTAAACATTCCAGAAAATTTATAAAGCCCAAAAATGGTACTAAACCAATGGGGCTCAATTGACATAATCCAATCAAAGCTTGAAGCAACAAATGCAATTCCACCTAAATATAACCACGCCGCAGACCATTTGATTGCCTTTTGAGTGTGCTCGATATTTCCAGTACTATCTTGCATCCTAGAATGCCTAAGAATAGGTCGACCTAAAAAATACCAAATCCCAAAATATATAAAAATACGTAATACAAAACTGGGTAAGTTTAACCATGCTTGCTTTCCCGAGAGAATTACATCATTTTTTACAACTTCTATATGAGTCCATTCATACAAATAATGAGAGCCTATAACAGAAACTAACATAAGAATAAATCCAGCACCCAAGACTGAAAACATTGCCTCAGGGACTCGGCGAATAACCGTACCCCACCCAGCATTGCTCACATATAATATCGCAACAAAGAACATGCCACAAAAGGCAATGTCTGTCAAATAATTCGCTGCAAGGAGTATATTCATCCACACTCGGTCACTAAGGAATATGCCCAATACAATTGATAAAACTCCAAGTATTGAAATTCTAAATAACCTACTAAATATGATGGGGGTTACTTCATATCTATTTTTTTTCATTATTCATCATCTTTAATAAATGGGTTACTTGCCAACGATCTTTTCTATTTATCTGAACATTGTATGGAGGCATATTCCCGAGTCCCTT
The DNA here is from genome assembly GCA_018671635.1 of Fidelibacterota bacterium. Classification (GTDB taxonomy): domain Bacteria; phylum Fidelibacterota; class Marinisomatia; order SCGC-AAA003-L08; family D37C17; genus JABHHG01. The sequence continues at coordinate 7,319 of JABHHG010000055.1, forward strand.
TGAAACAATCTGATATATTTTCCCATCACTCATAACTTTAACTTTTGGTGAGATAATTGATGGTGGTGGTGGGACTCCTCGTTTAGTTACAGGTCCATCACCATTACCAGTTTCACCATGGCAAACTACACAATAATTATTATAAATATACTGACCTCGCTCTAAATCGATCTCATCTTTTGTTAATGGACTCATTATTTCATTTACATCACTACCATCAAATTCCGGCATAAACCCTAATGAGATTGAACCTTTAGGTGGTAACTGTAAAGTTTTTTTATTTTGATAGTTCGGATTGGGTGAATATGCATCATAGGCAATAGAATGAACCATTTCAGGTATAAATTCATGGTTAGGTTTCGTTACATCATACCTAAACAGATAAGATATTATGATTACAAAAAAAATGGAAAGCATTAACTGAATTATTGTTCTCAGCTGCATTTATACTCCAATATTTCACCTGAGTATTTCACAGCGATTTCATTTAATAATTTCACATCGTTAGATGGTTTCTTTTCTATTAAGCAGTAGAACCTGTCATCCAATGCACGTATTGATGGCTGTTTCGTTTTATTCATGCTAAACTTCCACCATAAGAAGAATGTAATAACGGTTCCCAAGCCAGAGAAAAGTATCATTACTTCGAATGCAATTGGCATAAATGCTGGAAAGGAATTCCACGGTCTCCCACCTATATTAATTGGCCAATCAATAGCAGAAAGCCAATATTCTAACAAAAGTGCAAATGATAAACCAAATAGGGCAAAGGCAAAGCAAATCATATTTAATCGTGAGGATTTTAAGCCAAGCAATTTATCTAAACCATGAATTGCGTACGGAGAATAAACATCATCGATACTAAATCCATTTAACTTAAATTTACTTATAGCATCAGCAAGGTCAAATTCATTCCTAAATTCAATAAGTATTTTTGAAGACATTATTATTTTCCTCTACCCCTATAGTGAAGAACTGATTTTACTTCACCCATTGAAATCATTGGTAAAACACGTATAAACAAAAGAAATAAGGTGAAAAAGAGTCCAAAACTACCAATTAACGTACCAATTTCAACCCATGTTGGTGTATAAGAAGACCATGATGATGGCAAAAAATCACGATGCAAAGAAGTCACAATAATTACAAATCTTTCAAACCACATCCCAATGTTCACGAAGATAGATAGAATAAACACAATTACCACATTTCGGCGAATACGTTTGAACCAGAAGAATTGAGGAGTAATTAAATTACATCCTACCATTATCCAATAGGCCCAAGAGAAAGGACCTAACGCTCTATTTAAGAAAACAAATTGCTCATATCCATTTCCTGAATACCATGCCATAAAAAATTCAGTGGCATAAGATAAAGTAACAATCCCTCCCGTGACAATAATCACTTTAGTCATATTCTCAATATGATTTAGTGTAATATAGTCTTCTAAGCTTAATGTTTTTCGTGCAATAATCATTAATGTAAGTACCATTGCAAAACCGCTAAAAACTGCACCTGCTACGAAATAAGGTGGAAAAGTAGTAGTATGCCATCCAGGAATTGATGAGGTAGCAAAATCAAAACTAACTACAGTATGTACTGAAATAACTAAAGGTGTAGCCAAGCCAGCCAAAAGAGCATATACTGTTTCATATCGGTGCCAAACTTTGAAACTTCCATTCCAACCTAAACTTAAAATAGAGAAAATTTTCTTTTTAAATTTATTTGTTGATCGATCTCTAACTGTTGCCAAGTCAGGAATTAAACCATAATACCAAAAGACTGCAGAAATTATAAAATAAGTACCAATCGCAAAGACATCCCATGCAAGTGGAGATCTAAAATTTATCCAAAGTGGTCCTCGGCCATTGGGGTATGGAAACATCCAAAATGCAAGCCAAGGTCTTCCCATATGGATTATAGGGAATATACCTGCACACATCACCGCAAAAATAGTCATTGCTTCAGCAGATCGATTGATAGATGTTCGCCACTTTTGTCTAAAAAGAAATAATATCGCTGATATAAGTGTTCCTGCGTGACCAATACCCACCCAGAAGACAAAATTGGTAATATCAAATGC
>JABHHG010000127.1 GCA_018671635.1 Fidelibacterota bacterium
TGTTGACCAAAATAACATGGGGCAATTTGGGGTGGAAAGTCAGTTTAATATAGATTTACAGGGGTCAAAAGGTAAGGTTGCATATAATCGGTCCGCATCTGGAAAACTGACAAAAGCCATGACCGTTGAGCAACCCTCAATTTCAGATGGCCATCATATTGAACTCACCCTTGATATTGAACTGCAATCCATTCTTCAAAGTGAGCTAAAAAAGAGTGTGGTGCGTACCAAGGCAAAAACTGCAAATGGAATCATTCTTGACCCACACACGGGTGAAATTTTAGCCATGGCCACATACCCAGATTTTGACCCTAATAATTATGAGCAATATCCCATTGAATCATATAAAAACCGTGCCATCGCAGATGCGTATGAACCGGGTTCAACATTCAAAATTATCAATACGGCAGCGGCATTAGAGAGCGGTTTTATTTCAGCTTTAGATACCTTCCATTGCGAAAATGGAGAGTATCGTCTTCCCCGGGGCAAAATAGTACATGATCATGAGCCTCATGCTGAGTTATCCGTTGCGGAGATTTTTATACATTCCAGTAATATTGGAATTATGAAGATGGCTGAGCTTTTGGGCGACAATGTAATTTATGACAGTTCTCGTAGATTTGGATTTGGCATGACTTCAGGAATCCGTCTGCCCGGTGAGACTCCAGGCAAGCTTCGTACGCTCAAACAATGGTCTGGAATTTCTGGCAGAATGGTTTCAATTGGGCAAGAAATTGCCTCCTCCACTTTACAGATTGCCATGGCATACAGCACTATCGCCAATGGTGGCTTTATGGTGAAACCATATATTGTTAAATCTGTGGGTAATTCAAATATGGACGATACTTACCCCAAAGTATTACGGCAAATCATATCACCAAAAACGTCAGAAGAAATTTTATCTATGTTAGAACAAGTGGTGATAGTAGGTACGGGTACAAAAGCGTATATCCCCGGATTTAGAGTTGGTGGAAAAACAGGCACCGCCGAAAAATTTATTGATGGCAGTTATTCTAAAAGTGAATTCATCTCATCATTCGCATCCATATTCCCCATTGATAATCCCAAATATGTTTGCGTCGTCTCTGTGGATTCACCTAAATATGGTTTCCATTGGGGTAATGAAACGGCAGCACCGGTTGTTCGCGGAGTTTATTCAAGAATTATTAATGACAAAGAAGAGCCACTCCCTTTTGATGATTGGAGAGATCCTATCCAAATTGAAGCCGAACCCCTGCTCGCACAGGCTGAAGATATTATTGTGCCCACACTTCCAGTTTTAAGCACCAAATATTCTCAAAAATCAAAAAAAATGGAACAGGTTCCTAATTTCATGGGTAAAACACTGAAGCAAGCGCTACGGATTGGCAAAAGTGTGGGGCTAAATCTTGACAATGTTGGTTTCTCAGGACGAGTAGTATGGCAATCGCCTCGGGCAGGAGCAGATTTAAAAACATGTCATTCTTGTATAATCAAATTAGAGTCCAACTCATGAAGTTAAAAGACATGTTAAAAAATTTGAAATACACCGGCAAAATTGACGAGCGGGAAATCAATGGTATCACGCATGATTCTCGTAAAGTGAAGGATGGCACTCTATTTGTTGCAATCAAAGGTCAGAATTCTGATGGATATGAATTTATTCCCAGTGCCATAGAAAGAGGTGCTTCTGCAATTATTGCCAATGGTCGTACTACAAAAATCACAGGTATTCCTGTGGTGCATGTAGCGGATACCCGTGAAGCCATGTCACATGTTGCTGCAAATTTCTACGGACGCCCTTCTGAGGATATGAGTATTGTGGGTATTACCGGCACCAATGGAAAAACATCCACCTGTAAATTGATCGCCCATTTACTTCAAGAAAATGATTCTCCTTGTGGTTCATTAGGCACATTAGGATTTTCAACTCCATCTGGGATTATGTCAACTGGTTTTACCACACCCGAATCAGTAGAAGTTCAGCAAATGCTTAATTTTTTGAAATCAAGCGGCATTAACCACGCAGTCTTGGAAATTTCTTCCCATGCATTAGAAATGCACCGAGTTGATGACGTTCAAGTTGATGTGGCAGTCTTTACCCATCTATCACAAGATCATTTAGACTATCATGAAAATATGGAGAATTATTTTCAAGCTAAACTCAAATTGTTCACACAGCTGAGACCTGAGAGTACTGCCATAATCAATATGGATGATAAATATGGCAAAAAAATTATTAAATCTGTTAAATCAAAAATTATTACATACGGTTTTAATGATACTGCAGATATATATCCACTGTCATATACCTTATCATTAACCGGCACTACCGCACATATTTCAATTGACGGAAAAGAGATTGAAATTTCATCACCCCTAATCGGAAAATTTAATCTATATAATATTTTAGCATCTATTGCTTCGGCACATGCCCTTGAAATTTCACCGCTTGGAATTGCTCGTGCCATCGAAAGTTTTAGCAAAGTTTCAGGACGAATGGAAATCATACCCACACAATCCCCAGGAACTATAATTATTGACTATGCTCATACACCCGATGCTTATGAAAATGTTTTATCTACGATTCAAGAATTGTCTTCAGAGAAAAAAGTATATACTCTATTTGGATGTGGTGGAAATCGAGATCAATCAAAACGAGCATTGATGACATCTATTGCGGAAAAGTATTCTGATCATGTTTTTGTAACATCAGATAATCCCAGGAACGAAAAGCTTGATGACATCATTTCTCAAATGTGTGAAGGATTTACTGAGGCCGACCATAGTATTATTCATAATCGCGTAGATGCAATTGAGAAAGCCATGAGTAGAATGGATGAAAACTCCATTTTATTAGTATTAGGCAAAGGCCATGATGACTATGAAGAGATCAATGGTCAAAAACATTTACATAGTGATTCAAAAACAATAAGTGAGTTTGGCAATGCGAGTTCAGATAGCGAATAAGGCAATGTTTAATAATGCACTCTCAACGCTATTCCCTCAACATAACTTTTCAGAGGTGAACGGATTCACCATTGATTCTCGATTGGCCGAAAAGGGTGATGTATATCTTCCGTTAAAAGGGGAGAATGTTAACGGACATGATTTTATTTCTGATGCGATTTCTAGTGGAGCATCACTCATTTTTAGTGAACAATCTTCAACTGAAAATTTAGATGAAGTGATTTACGTTGATTCAACATTAAGCACATTAAAAAAACTGGCTCATGCATATCGTGAGCAAATTGAATGTCCGATTATTGGAATTACCGGCTCAAATGGTAAAACAACCACTAAAGAATTATTGAACCATGTAGTAAGTGCTCACAAAAAAACCATGTGCACTGAAGGAAATCATAACAGCACTATTGGGTTACCCATTTCAATATTTACTATTGAAGGTGATGAAGACTTTTGTATCCTAGAAATGGGGGCAAGTGAGCCTAATGAAATTGCTGAATTATGCAAGATTTCAAAACCAACTATGGGGCTCATTACCAATATCTCCGCAGCACATACTGAGAATTTTGGGAGTATAGAAAATGTAGCCAAAACGAAACTGGCTTTATTCTCAAGTCTATCTTCAGATGACACTGCCTTTATTAATATTGATGACGAATATATTTCTACATTTGAAACGAAAAGTAAAAAAATATCTTATAGTTTCAAGTCAGAATCCGATTTTCATGGTAATTATTCAGATGGGCAAATTTCAATTAATAATTTTGATATTCCACTTCCCTATCCAAGTCAAATAATGGCCCAGAATATATTAGCTATTTTTTCAGTGGCCAACACAATTGGCATAAGTCCAATTCAAATTGCAGATTCCATTAAGTCATTTATGCCGCTAACTGGACGTTGCGAATTAATCACCCACAATGATATTACAATTATTGATGATACCTATAATTCAAACTTAGAATCCGCAAAAGCTGGGATCCATACCCTATCAGAATATGAAGGCGTACGAAAAATTGCCATCATTGGGGATATGTTTGAATTAGGTGATTTTGCACAAGATCATCACCGTGAATTGGGTGAATATATTTCAAAGTCAAATATTGATTTACTATTGGCAACGGGTGAATTAACTAAACATACCGTAGATACTGCCAGCGGAATCGATGCTACATTTTTTCAGAACAAAAATGATTTAATTAGCGCACTCAGAAAAATCACCCAATCAGGTGATGTTATTTATGTAAAAGGTTCACGAGGTATGCAAATGGAAACCATTATTGAAAAAGGAATTTTAATCTAATGTTATATCATCTCCTGTATCCATTAAGAGATTTCTTTTTTGCATTCAATGTTTTTCAATATATATCATTCCGTGCTGTGGGCGCTGCAATCACCGCATTATTTATCAGTTTTTTATTGGGGCCACGCGTTATAAAAATGCTGACTCGATTACAGGTAGGTGAAACTATTCGTGATAGTGGACCAGAATCGCATCAAATGAAAGAGGGTACGCCTACGATGGGTGGTGCATTGATTATTCTTGCCATTGTGCTTCCTACATTGCTGTGGGCAAAAATTGGTGATATCCATATTCAAATTTTATTATTGGCTACCGTGTGGATGGGGATGATTGGTTTTTTTGATGATTATTTGAAAGTGGTGAAAAAGTATCCTGATGGGCTCATCGCACGTTATAAAATGGCTGGACAAATTATACTGGGACTTGTTATAGGATATTTAGTTACAACCTATCCCACTGTTTCCGAATTGCGAACCGTAATCTCAGTTCCATTTATTGCCAATGGTCATGTAGATATCGGATGGTTATACATTCCCCTTATAATTTTAGTAATTACAGGTACATCAAATGCGGTGAATCTAACCGATGGTCTGGATGGTTTATCCACCGGATTAGTGGCCATTGCCACCTTAGTATTTGGCGCCATTGCCTACGCTTCTGGTCGATTTGATTATAGTGATTACTTGAATATTTTATACTTACCCGGTACAGGAGAATTATTCATTTTTTGTATGGCACTTATCGGGGCAAGTATTGGATTCTTATGGTATAATGCGAATCCAGCCAAAATATTTATGGGCGATACCGGCTCACTTTCCATGGGAGCTGCCTTAGGCACATTAGCCGTATTATTGAAAAAAGAAATCCTCCTTATTATTATTGGCGGTGTATTCGTAGCTGAATCTTTATCCGTTATTATTCAAGTGGGATACTTTAAATATACCAAACGTAAATATGGTGAAGGACGTAAATTTTTCAAAATGGCACCCCTACATCACCACTTTGAACTGAGTGGATGGCATGAAAACCATGTAGTAGTTCGATTCTGGATTATTGGAATAATGTGTGCCCTATTATCATTAACCACATTCAAGATTCAATGATAGATATATCAAATATCAATAAAATAGAATGGAAGAATACTAAAGTTTCTGTGTTAGGCGCGGGGAAAAGTGGTATTGCTGCCACAAACTTAGCTCTATCTGTTGGGGCACATGTTTTAATTAGTGAACATGGTGATTTAGTAAAAATTACAGCTACTCAAAATTTAGACATCGAAACGGGTGGACATTCTGATAAAATTTTGGATTCAGATGTCATCATTATAAGCCCGGGAGTTTCTGATAAAATTGATATTATTCAAAAATGTAAGGAATTACAGATTCCCATAATAAGTGAAATTGAATTTTCAAGTTGGTTTACAACATCCCCAATTTTAGCCATTACGGGCTCAAACGGAAAAACCACCACTACTTCATTGTTACACGAAATGGTTAAAAATGCTGGTCATAATTCCATGTTAGGTGGAAATATTGGCATCCCCTTTTCAGAAAATGTATTTACTGAACGTGAATCTGGCCAAAAGAACACTGTACATATTTTAGAATTAAGTAGTTTTCAATTAGAACATATTGAACTTTTCTCTCCACAAATATCATGTATCCTTAATATATCTCCAGACCATATGAATCGTTATGATTCTATGGATGATTATCTTAAGGCAAAATTAAATATTGCAAAAAACTTGGTAACACCTGCCTGGTTAGTCTACAATGCAGCTGATCCTGCATTGGAAGCCTCTCTCAGGGATAGACATCGCACACAGTTATTTTCCCGATTGACTAACCAGCAGGTGAACTACCATGTAAATGGAGAAAAAGTATATTGTGGAAGTATTGAGAATCCACAGATTCTCTTTTACATGGATGAAACCGTTTTAAAAGGGCCTCACAATATAGAAAATATTATTGCGGCAGCAACTATGGCAAATCTATTTGGCGTAAATGATTTACATGTAAGTGATGCTATTAAAAAATTTAGTGCATTAGAGCATCGAATGGAGCCCGTAGTGTCTCCCCTCCCTTTGAATTTCATTAATGATTCTAAGGCAACTAATATTGCTTCAGCAATGGCTGCCATCAATAGTTTTGAAAATATAACGCTTATTCTTGGTGGACAAGATAAGGGTGAAACTGATTTTTCAGAACTACTTGAATCCATGCAAGGTAGAGTAAATCATATAATATGTTATGGTCATGCCGCAGAAAGTATTCATTCACATATTTCGAGTTACGGCGATTCGTTTGCAATCTATAATTTTTCTGACGCAATTTTGAAAGCCATCGAAGTTTCAGAAGATGGTTCTACTATTCTGCTTTCACCCGCATGTGCAAGTTTTGATCAATTTTCTAATTATGAAAAGCGTGGAGATCGATTCAAAGAATTGGTGAGTTCACTGGGAGTAATCCATGAATAACAAACGTTCACCAGAATACATGTTTATTTGCGCAATTATACTGCTTATTGGATTCGGTACATTGGTCATGTACAGTGCCGGCGGTTTCACGGCTACCATGAAATTTCAAAATTATGCACATTATCTCATGAAGCATATTAAATGGCTCATGGTTGGTGGCGGTTTATACTTTGTGGCCAGTCGATTCAAATACAAAAATTTAAAATTTATGCTCCCTGGAATTATTGGATTTACATGGATGATTATGATTTTAGCATTTGCATTAAATCCCACAAATAAACCCGATAGATGGCTCATTATTGCGGGAAAAAACTGGGTTACCACTTCTGATGTGGCTCGAATCATGTTGATTGTTTATACTGCATACTTTTTAGATAAGTATCAACGAGAGATTTCTGATTGGACCTTTATGTTGAAAAATTATACGCCAATTGCAGGCTTAACATTATTTTTAATACTCATGCAACCTGATTTAAGTTCAACTTTTATAATTGGTGCAATCATCTTTGTAATGTTACTCATCGGCAAGGCTTCATCAAGATATTTAACCATTTTAGTAACGGTGGCATTATTGGCGTTTAGTGTTAAAATAGGTACTTCAAACTATCAAAGAGCACGACTCATGAATTGGCTTCAACCCACTGAAGAAATTGGTGACATCCAACAGCATGCATCAAAATTGGCCATGGGAAGTGGTGAAATTCTGGGTAGAGGTCCTGGCAGTAGTCGATTGAAAAATGGCCACCTCCCCGCAGCACATACAGATTTTATCTTAGCAATTTTGGGTGAAGAATATGGCTTTACGGGGGTACTTGTACTCTTTATTCTTTTTGGCGTTATTTTTCATAATGGGATAAAGATTCTACAAATTGCCCCTGATCGGTTTGGGCTTTTCTTAGCATTGGGAATAATCCTCAATTTAATTTTCTATTTTCTAATTAATGTTGCATACGTGATTGGGTTTGCGCCGAATACAGGATTGACCATGCCATTTGTAAGCTATGGCGGATCCAATACAATCTTTACTTTGGGTGCCGTTGGATTACTCATGAGTATTGCTCGAGAAGCATCTCATGGCTCGACAACATACCAAAAACGGATGATCAATGTCTGAGCTGCGTGTAATTATTGCAGGGGGTGGAACTGGCGGACATTTATTTCCTGCACTGGCAATTGGGGATGAATTAAAATCATGTGGTACGGATGTGATGTATATGGGCTCAACATATGGTATCGAAGCGAAACACCTAATGGACAGAAATGAAAATTGTAAATTATTGAATATAAGAGGTATTCAGCGCACATTCTCACTAGCAGCAATTGGACAAAATTTACTTTTTCCAATTAAATTTATCATAGGATATATACAATCAATAATTACTATTTTAGAATTCAAACCACATGTGGTAGTAGGCACGGGTGGTTATGCTTCTGGACTTCCCATGTTAGCTGCATTATTGTTGAAAAAGAAGACCTTACTTCAGGAGCAAAACTCATTCCCTGGAATCACTACTCGAAAACTCTCGCATAAAGTGGATACAATTTGTATTGCATATGAATCGGCACAACAATATTTAAATAAGACTGCTTTATTGACGGGGAATCCAATTCGTAAAGATTTAAACTTGATTGATAGAAATGAAGCCTGTGAAAAGTTGGGATTAAATCCGGATAAAACCGTCATATTCATTTTAGGGGGAAGTCAGGGTTCACACCCTTTCAATGTTCATTTTACAAATGTATATGGCGACTATATAAATAAAGATATTCAACTATTATGGCAAACTGGAAATGGTGACATTGATTGGCTTAATGCTGAAATTGATTCACCTCTTGTGAAATTAACTCCATTTATTCACCAAATGAGTGATGCTTATTCTGCCGCAGATATTGTCATATCAAGAGCGGGTGCATTAGCCATTGAAGAATTAAAATCTTGTGGAAAAGCAATGGTACTCATCCCCTTCCCATTAGCAGCTGCAGACCATCAAACTGAAAATGCCAGATCTTTAGTTATTGAAAATGCAGCTATTTGCATTAGCCAAACGGAGATGTATGATGGATCTCTTGAAACCACCATTATTGAGTTATTAAAGAATAAGTCAAAATTGAAATCACTTAAAGAAAATGCAAAAAGATTATCCTTTCCAAATGCACTTACAGAAATCAGTAATCAAATCATGGAGTTAGCCCACGCCTAATGTTTAGAAAAACGCGACATATTCATTTTATAGGTATTGGTGGCATCGGCATGAGTGGCATGGCTGAACTTCTACAAAAGTTAGGATTCCAAATTAGTGGTTCAGACAGTGCATTATCTGAAAAAACCAGCCAATTATCAGGATTAGGTATTCAAGTTTACGAAGGCCATGATGGTTCAAACGTTTTGGATAGTGATGTTGTCGTGTACTCATCTGCAGTGCCTAAAGATAATCCTGAAATAGTTGAAGCTATCAAGCAAAATATTCCAGTTATACGTAGAGCTGAAATGTTGGGAGAACTCCTGAAAGTTAAATCTACAAGTGTGGCCATTGCAGGCACACATGGAAAGACCTCCACCTCATCTATTTTAGGGGCAATACTTACTGAATCAAATTTAGATCCCACATTGGTAATCGGTGGCATCGTGAATAAATTCCAAACCAACGCAATTTCTGGTGATGGAGATATTATCGTAGTTGAAGCAGATGAATTTGATCGAAGCTTTCTAGCATTGCAACCCACCATGTGTGTAGTCACCAATTTAGATTTAGAGCACTTGGATTGCTATGAGAATCTAGAAGATTTGAGTGATGCCTTTGCACAATTCTGTAATGCGACTCCATTTTACGGCACTGTTTCACTGTGTATAGATTCTGAGAATGTTACGAAGATTATTCCTCTCATCAAGCGCCCCATTGTAACCTTTGGATTCTCAGAGGATGCTGACTATCAGGTGAAAAATGTATCTTATGATTCAACCGGCGCAGAATTTGATGTTATTGCCTTTGGCAAAAATCTGGGAGGCGTCAAACTCAATATCCCTGGGAAACATAATATTCAAAATACATTAGGTGCGATTACCATGGCATTGGAATTAGATGTTCCATTTGCTAAAATTATTGAGGGCGTAAGCAGTTATACAGGTGTTCGCAGACGATTCGAAATTAAGCATACCACTAAAAATGATATTCTTATTATTGATGATTATGCCCACCACCCTACAGAAGTTTCGGCCACTTTACAAGCTGCAAATTCAGGGTGGGATAGACGTGTCATATCCATTTTTCAACCCCATTTATTCTCACGTACCCGTGACTTCCATATGGAATTTGCCAAGGCATTTTTAGAAACAGACATTTTAATTATAACCGATATTTACCCCGCTCGCGAAGCTCCCATTGAAGGGGTGAGTAGTCAATTGGTTATTGATGATATTAAATCTTTGGGGTATAAAAATATTCACTTTGTAGCTGATGTAAATGATATACCTGCACTTGTGAAATCTATTACTAAAGAATCTGATATGATTATCACTATGGGTGCGGGGCATATTTGGCGACAATGTGAACCCATTGCACAGGTATTGGATGCATGAAAGATGCTGATATAAATCATATGATGAATTTACTCAGACATCCACCATTATTGAATGAACCTATGTGCAAGCATACCACTTTTGGCATCGGTGGAAATGCGGCATGCTATGTGTATCCTAACGACCAAACGGAGTTATGTGAACTACTAGCATATTGCCATGAAAATAATATTTCAGTTTTCTTTGCAGGATCAGGGTCAAACCTTTTGGTGAGCGATGAGGGATTTGATGGCGTGGTTATATCTTTACAAAAAACCTTTAAATCATTAGATATAAATGGTGATGGAATTATTAAGGCAGATTCGGGAGTCATGTTAGGCAATATGGTAAAGAATGCTATCCATGAAAACATCAAAGGCTTGGAAAGTCTTATCGGGGTTCCAGGGACTTTAGGTGGTGCATTAATCATGAATGCCGGTGCATATGGAAGTGAAATTTCAAATTACTTTGATTCGGCCACCACTATTACAAAGACCGGTGAAGTTAAAAAATATGTAAA
>JABHHG010000081.1 GCA_018671635.1 Fidelibacterota bacterium
ATCATAATTATAACGTGTATCTTTTTTCATTTCTTTACTCTCTCCTAAAACCAAACAACTTAAAATAAGTGATAATACTATGTTTGTACTTTTCATGGAATTAAATCTCCAGCTTTTGTCCATCTAATTGTTTCGAATATAACTTTACCCTCATCATATTCTGTCAGTGACTGTAATTGACCGTTATCGTAAAAGGATTCTTCTTTACCATGCTTTTGACCATAGTAATAATTTACTTTTGATTTTACCCAATCCCCGGCGAAATAGGATGTCCAAAGCCCGTGTAATTTTCCATTCGAATATATTGCTTCAGAAATCAAATTTCCGGACTCATCCCAATATTTCGTAACCCCATGTAAAATCCCATTTTTATATTGTGATTCATATTCCACACCTCCATCAGAATAATATGAAGTTTTTGTTTCAGTATTATCAACAGCTTGCTGCGGAATAAACAGTGAGCATCCAACATGCATAAGAAGTAAAAAACTAAAGGTAAGTCTTTTCAATATTAGAAATTGATATGAATTCATAGAGGGGAAGTTAGGGGGAATTATAGATTAAATAATAAGGAAAGCCCCGCTGTTACGCGGGGCTGCCACATCATCCGGTCGACCTATTACTAGACAATGAGCTAATCTTAATTAGGCATGAGCTTGATACTCAAATGCATAGAGATATTGACTTGCAGTCAAAAAACACATCTCACCGATATTATATGCAATATTTTCTGTATCTCCATATTTATCATCTTTAATGAGTTTAAATTCTAACACCAATTCCTCATTGTTGTATGATATATTTTGGAATGAATATCTACCGGTCCCACATTGAGTACTCAGAATGATATATGGATTCTGATTACAGATTTGACTGAGATATCCAGTGCTATCTACTTGATTAAGTATTTTATTTGTTTCTCTCTTTGTCATGGTATTACTCCCTAATTGCTAAAAAAAATTATAGCGATTTAACCTTATTGAATGTGACATGAACCACTAAAATCAAAATTAAAAAGAAGGAAATAAAAAATGTGATATAAAACAAAAAAGCCTCAGTTTTCACACTGAGGCTTTCAAAATAAATATATTTCTCATTATTTCATCAACACCACTTTAGTAGTATGAACTTCATTTTCCATTAACAGTGTAATAAAATAAATTCCACTCGGAATCTCAGATGCCTTCCAAGAAATATCATATTCACCCGCTTCATAATGCCCATTTAATAACGTCTCAACATGTCTACCATTTACATCATAAACGTCAAGATTAATATTTGACTCTTTGGGAATATACATTTTAACCATGGTTTCAGGATTAAACGGATTTGGATATGCAGCACTCAAATAATAGTCCTTAGGAATATTTGCTTTTACAATACTAACCGATTCAACAATTTGAACTTGATTGGGAATATATTGATTAATACCCACTGAGAGTGTAAATTCAGTTTCTAAAATTTCAGAATATAATTTAAATTCAATTTCGTCACCAATTTGGGGATATCCTATGGTATTCCATCTTCCATCATGACCCATAACAGGTACATCAATATGTTTGCCCATCCACTGCCGTGAACCTACCAATAGCTCATTATGATACGCCAAAACCCAATCCCCAAATCGAGCTTCTTCAATCTCACCAACATCTATAAAATAAAATGATTGGATTGCAGATTGTGAAAATTTGAATGGATTATCAGCTTTACTTGAATACACTGACTTCTGACGTGAAAGTGCATCAAGAGTCTCTAAATCATACTGGAAGGTTATGGGCTCATCCACATTAAACCAATATCCATGGGCACCATCAAAACTAACTAAACTACCCACCCATTCGCCATTAATTTGTGCCGTTGCAACCGCCTCAGAAATAATATAAGGTACTAAATCTTCAATATCATCTGGGATTCCTTCACTAATACCTACCGAACCAGGTACGGGGAAAGATATCAAATTTAATCCTAGATGAAGATCATATTGCTTATTGGGATCAATTCCCACACCTTCAATATCTAATGTATCTACCGAATCACCCATGTACAACCAATATCCACTAGAGGTGTTAAACTGAGTTAAACTACCTACCCAACCCCCTTGATCAACTATAAACTGAGCCGATGTTCCTTCTCCTATTACAGCAAGAACACTGGACTGAATATCATCCATTACTGAAATTAAACTTGATTCTGAAGGAAGGGTATAGAAACTGATCAAATTATTATCCTTATGTAAAGGAATACTTAAGTAATCAATTTCGGTAGCTACAATTTCATCAATAAATTGCATGTTGAAATTTGACCATGTATAGTTTTGAGATGGAATTGCCGCAAAATAACTATCTTCTGAAGCATCATAAATTTTAAATGTAGGAATCCCACCTTGTTGCATATAACCCTGAGTTTGTTCAGAACCATCATTACCCATGACCGGAATATCACAAACTCCACCCTGACACAGGGATAAATCCCATTTTCGAGCGCCCACACATACATCACCATTGAATGCACCAATCCAATCATTTGAGGCTAAAGATTCACCATAAATATCATATGCTTCATAAGTAAAATAGAATGCCTGTAAAGTGGACTGTTCAAATTGAAATAAAATGGGCAACCCAAAATCACAAGATCCATCATCAACGGTTGCATCAGGATTATAATTTTCAGCGGATTCATCGGTACACCCAAAAATGGCCACATTCAATTCATCTGCCATTAAAAACCCAAAATTTGACCATGGATTGGACTGGGATGGAATTGCATCATAGTACATATTTTCTGATGAATCATAAATTTTAAATGTGGGAAGGTCACCACTGACCATATATCCAGACGTCCAATCTTCACCATCTTCACCCATGGCAGGCACATCACAAAGTCCACCACAATCATCAACATTCCATTGACGGGCACCCACGCAAAGTTCACCTTTGAATGCGGCCACCCAATCTGTAGATTCTATGGGATTCCCTTGGATGTCTAATACTGAATTGAAAAAATAAAATGCTTGAAGCGTAGATTGTTCAAATTGAAATTCAGTAGGGGGGTCTTGAGATAATAGAGAGGTTGGGGAAAAGGCAAACATTAGCATCCCCCAAAAGAAAATTTTATTACTTATATTTTTCACGTTTAACATTTTAATCAATTCCTCCAAGGTTGATCTCTCCATAGTTTCTATGGACAGATTTATAAGGGATTAATTTAGGGGAAAAGGGCGGTTTATACAAGAGAAAGTCTTGTGATTCTCGTCACAAAAATGATTGCAGAATAGTATTATGGATTAACTTTATTCCGGATAAATACAACGGTTTCTTCTTTATCCACTGTGTTCAAAAAATTATTCCAAACGAATTCACTATAGGAGTTGATAATCAATGTATCTTTATCATTCACACTTGTGGCACGATATGTTGAGAGGCTGTCATCATCAAACTTCCATTGACCATTTAAATCGACACGTAAACTATCTATATATTTCACCTTATACGAAGCTTCATATTTCCAGCCGTTAACAAACAAACTATCATGCGTGAATTTATAAATATTTTGCGTGAGTTCAGGGTCACTGGAATTTTCATTATTATAAACGGTATCTTCATCTACAATCATAAATTTCATTTTCCAATCACCCAAAAGATAGGCTCTGAAAAATTCACGTTGCATCAAGCTATCAACTTCAAAATAGATTAATTCACCTACTTGATTATAGGTGTATCTCTCGAGAACATTCTCATCTGGCTTAAATTTCATTTCTACTTTGGTATCGCCATTTTCATACTTATCTATAATTTCCTCAACGATATCACCACCGCCGCAAGATATTAAAAATAGAAATGAGAGAATAAAGATGTGGTCTAATGTCTGCTTCATGAGATATAATTTATGATATTTTTATTTTTTTTCATAACAATCAGTTGCATCTTGAATCAAATTTGTTTCCTCAACACAATCTGGGAATGGTGGACATAATTTATTTTCACTTATTCTAAACCAATAATCCGATTTATTGGACACTTTCAAATCACATAACTGGGTGGGTATCTCTCCCGAAAAATTATTATTATCGAAATGTAACTTTTCCAATTTATCTAATTTTGTTAAAATTGGGGGGATTTCACCTGACAATCCACAATTATAATTATAAATATACCATGGAGATGGTACATCTGAACAAATCCAATGTACAAGACGTCCATCCTCCCAAAATTGCCAACCTACCTCTAAGGGATCAATTTCACCATCAAAATCAACATCCATATCTAATTCAATGGTTGCCTCACTTTGAGATACTAAAGTGCGAATAACAGATATATCCCCTGCATCACAAGCTTCTATTTCAAATTCGGCAAACCAATTAAATCCATCACAACTACTAAAGGCAATATTAACTAAGAGTAAACATGAAATAGTTTTTGTAAAATTCATTTTGGATTAATGCGTGTAATTAATAATTTTAACATCCTATTTTATCCCATCAAATTTTAACATTGAAAGGCAAGACAATGTACTGCAAAAAAAGTAATCCTCTCTATCACTTATTTTATATTCTCATATTTATTAATATTGGGGTTTCTCAAATTGATGATTCTCAAAATTGTGAAATGGTTAAACTGAGTTATATAAAATCTGATTATGCCGTAGGGGTCTTAAAAGCATTGGGACATAATGTAATTGAGTTTGAAAGCGTACCCGGTGAAACTGAAACTGAGTTTTCATTCTCTCCAAGCATCATATTGGATAAAAGTAAATTAACAATCATTAAAATGCCTGAAAATAACTCAGTTTCATTGAGCAGTTTATCTTCCAATAGTAATGAAGATGAAGATACTGGTGAAAGTATAGCGGCATCACTTGGAGGATCATCTTTTTCTAATACTTCATCA
>JABHHG010000116.1 GCA_018671635.1 Fidelibacterota bacterium
TAGTGGGAATAAAATGAAACAGATTATAGAAAAATTATTAAGCAATATCAGCTTAACGCAGGAAGAATCTCATGATATTATGTTGAAGATAATGTCGGGGGAATTTAATGATGCTCAAATCTCAGGTTTCTTAATTGCGCTGAGAGCAAAAGGTGAATCATCATCTGAGATCGCAGGGTTCGCCCAGGCAATGCGCGATAAAATGACTAAAATTGAGTCTGTTGATGGTGCTATTGACATGTGCGGAACCGGAGGAGATGCAAGTGGTACATTCAATATTTCCACCGCAGCATCTTTTGTAGTAGCGGGTGCTGGGATACCCGTTGCAAAACATGGGAATCGATCCATGACCTCAAAGTCTGGTTCTGCGGATGTACTCACAGAATTGGGCGTTGATATAACCCTACCCCCAGAAAAGGTATCTGAGTGTATCGCAGAAATTGGAATTGGATTTATGTTTGCCCCATCCTTGCATCCTGCAATGAAATATGCCATGGGTGCTAGAGTTGCATTGGGTACGAGAACTGTTTTTAATATTTTGGGTCCACTTTGTAACCCCGCCGGAGTCACAAGACAACTTATGGGAATTTTTGATGGGAGTCTAACAGATAAAGTTGCAAAAGTACTTCAAAAGTTGGGATCAGAACATGCAATGATAGTGCATGGTTATGATGGATTAGATGAAATTTCCACTACAGCATCCACCAAAATTAGCCATTTGAAAAATAATGGGGAAATTGAATCAATGACTATTTCGTCATCAGATTATGGATTTGAAAAATCAACGTTAGAAGTACTAAAGGGTGGAACTCCTGATGTGAATGCTAAAATTATATCTGCAATTTTGGATGGATCTGATTTAGGGATGAAGGCAGATATTGTCATATTGAATGCAGCAGCAGGAATTTTTGTAGGTGGAAAAGCTGATAACATGGAAACATGTGTAGATTTAGCCAAGGAGTCTATTACTTCAGGCGCAGCAAAAGAAAAATTAGATTTATTGGCATTGGTAAAATGAATATTTTAGAAAAAATTATAGATTCCAAGTTACTAGAGGTTGCTGAAAAATCTAAAATTATTCCGATTGAAAGATTGCAGGACTCACAACGTTTATATGCTATCCGTGATTTTAAAAACAGTTTGCAAAGTAATTACATAGATATAATTGCTGAGATTAAGCGAAAATCCCCATCGATGGGAGATATTCTACCAAATTCCAGTCCAAAAGAAATTGCTAAACAGTATATGAAAAATGGAGCCTCTGCAATTTCAGTGCTCACAGATGAACCTTTTTTTGGTGGAAAGTTAGACTATATATCCGAAGTAAAGGCGGTGGTAGATATACCCATTTTACGTAAGGATTTTATTATTACTGAGTATCAAGTTTGGGAGTCTTATCATGCCGGTGCGGATGCCATTTTGCTTATTGCAGATGCGTTAGCGCAAGATCAAATGAAAACTCTTTATGAATTGGCTCACGAATTAGGCTTACATGTTTTGGTTGAAACACATGATTTAGATTTGATTCCTATCATTGTAAGTTTGAATCCTGAAATTGTAGGAATTAATTGTAGAAATCTAAAAAATATGGAGACGGACATTCAGTGGTTTTCTCAGGCCATTGAATTATTGCCACCTAATTCAATAAAAGTTGCAGAGAGTGGAATTTTTGAAAATACTCATCTTGAATTTATTGAGACTTTAGGGTTTGACGCTGCATTAGTTGGTACAAGTTTAATGAAAACTGGTGAGCCGGGTTGTGCCCTTGCACATTTATTGCAGAGGAGTAATGTATGATTCCTGTGAAAATTTGTGGTATCACGTCTGTGAATGATGCTCAGTTGGCTATTGAAAATGGTGCCTCAGCAATCGGACTTATTTTTTATAAGCCTAGTCCACGAAGTGTAAGTGTAGGAGTAGCAAAGAAAATTTCTAATTTCGTGAATGGTCGGGTACCCATAGTCGGCGTTTTTGTTAATGAAAATATTCAAGTTATCCAGTCCATTATGTCAACGGTTAATCTAGACTTCCTACAGCTCCATGGGGATGAGAGTCCACAATATTGTGAACAATTCAAAATCCCCATTATTAAAGTTTTCAGGGTGGACTCTAAGTTTAATAAATCTCAATTATTTGATTATAAGGTGTCCGCATTCTTATTTGATACATATAAAAAGGGATTGCCCGGTGGTACGGGAGATCACTTTGATTGGGAAATAATATCTGACTTAAAAATTAAAACGCCCATTATTCTTTCTGGCGGATTAACCCCCTATAATATTTTAAGCGGAGTGGAAACAGTGTCTCCCTCTGCGGTAGATGTAAATAGTGGTATTGAAAATTGCCCTGGTGAGAAAAATCAAGAACAGTTAATTCAGTTATTTAACAAAATAGGTATAGTGGGCGAAGATGAAAATATTTTTCAAAAAATTAAAAGTGAATCATTAAATGTATAATCAACCAGATAATCAAGGGCATTTTGAGCGATTTGGTGGAAAGTATGTACCCGAAACCCTTATCCCTGCAATTAATGAATTAGAAAAACTTTACAATGAAGTAAAGGGTGATCCTGAATTCGTCAGCAAATTAAGTAAATTATTAAAAGATTATTCGGGTCGCCCCACACCATTGTATTATGCAAGTAGAATTTCTGATGAACTTGGATTTAATATTTATTTAAAGCGTGAAGATTTGAATCATACTGGTGCACACAAGATTAATAATGCGCTTGGGCAAATTTTATTGGCAAAGCGCATGGGGAAAACTCGTATTATCGCTGAAACGGGAGCGGGGCAACACGGGGTGGCAACTGCAACGGTGGCGGCCCAGTTTGGACTTGAATGTATTGTATATATGGGTGAAGAAGATATCCGACGGCAAAAACTAAATGTATTTCGAATGGAATTATTAGGTGCGCAAGTTCGTCCTGTTTCATCTGGCAGTAAAACGTTAAAGGATGCAACCAATGAGGCTATCCGGGATTGGGTAACCAATGTAGAAAATACATATTATTTGATTGGCTCTGTTGTTGGCCCACACCCATACCCTATGATGGTAAGAGATTTTCAATGTGTAATCGGGAATGAAACCAAAAATCAATTTACTTATTATTCAAAATCCGAAATCCAAAATCCGATTCCCGATATTCTTGTGGCTTGTGTTGGAGGTGGTTCAAATGCAATTGGCATGTTTTATCCTTTTTTGAATGATGATGTAAGATTAGTGGGAGTTGAAGCTGCAGGATTTGGTGTTCAAACTGAGAAGCATGCGGCCACGATGACAAAAGGTGAATTTGGTGTGCTACATGGTTCCGCTAGCTATTTGTTACAAACTGAGGATGGTCAAATAAAATTGCCACATTCTGTTTCTGCGGGATTAGACTATCCCGGCGTGGGTCCAGAACATAGTTTCTTGAAATCCATAAAACGAGTAGAATATATATCTGTTACAGATGATGAGGCAATTGATGCGTTTCAGTGGCTATCTGGAAAAGAGGGGATTTTACCAGCACTTGAATCATCACATGCATTGGCATTTTTAAAAAATAAACAAAATGGTATTAAGGCAGGGCAAAATGTAGTTATTTGTCTATCTGGTCGAGGTGATAAGGATGTGCATACTGTCGCTGATTATTTAGGAAAAGAAGTATGAGTAGAATTCCACAGCTATTCTCAAAAAGATCTGAAAAGGTGATTCCGTTTTTGACGGCAGGGTATCCCAATAAATTGGACACTGTTAATATGGTTTTGTCTGCGGAAAAATCTGGTGCAGCTATGGTGGAATTAGGTATGCCATTTTCAGACCCTCTTGCTGATGGGCCAATTATTCAAAGGGCCAGTCAAGTTGCTATCGAAAATGGAGTAAATATTAAATGGATTTTAGAAATTGTAATAGATATAAGAATGTCCTCTGAAATTCCATTAGTGCTCATGGGGTATATAAATCCCATTATAAAATATGGATTAGAGAAGTTTTTGCAAGATTGTAAAAAGGTGGGCATAGATGGACTCATAATTCCTGACCTCCCCCCAGAAGAGGCAGAAAAATTTGTTAAATTGGCTCGAACGAATCACATTAGTCCAATTCTGTTGGTGGCACCTAACACATCTTCTGAACGTATTAATTTGATTTCAAAGTTAGCTGTAGATCTTATTTATTGTGTAGCCATATTGGGGATTACCGGATCAGAAAATAATATGGGGAATCTTAAGGAATATTTGGCACGAGTTGGAGAAAATAGTATTTGTCCATTTATAGTTGGTTTTGGCATTAAAAATCGAGAGGATGTTGTTAAAATTAATAAGCTGGCTCATGGGGCAGTAGTAGGTAGCGCTATAATTAATGCCATAAGGGGAAGTGGTTCCTCAGTAGATACGGTAAAAAATTATATTGAAAGATTAGTGAAATGAGTGTGATAAAAATAGGAATTCAAGGTGGAAAAGGTAGTTTTAGTGAAGCTGCTGGTGAAACGTTTGCCCGAAACCATGGTATTGAAAATTTTGAGATTATATTTCAAATTTCATCTGAAATGGTTTTGGAGGGAGTGGAGAATGGCTCAACAGAATTTGGTGTTTTTGCAATGGAGAATGCCCAAGGAGGTGTAGTCATTGAAAGTGTTGA
>JABHHG010000052.1 GCA_018671635.1 Fidelibacterota bacterium
CCACCGCCCAATGTGGAATGTGTGCGATGACCATAGAAAGTACATTAAAAAAAGTTGATGGTGTCAAAAAGTCATTAGTAGATATGGATGCATTAAAAGTTACAGTTGCCTACGATGCTGAGGTTACAAATATTACTAACATTGAAAGTGCGATATCAAATGCAGGCTATCAAGCCAATGAAACTTCAGCCAATGCGGAGGTGTATAAGAATCTTCCGGGGTGCTGTAAGTTACCGGCGGATAGATAGTAATGTACACATATCAAGTTAGTGATATGTCTTGTGGTAAATGTGCTGAAAAAATTACAAAAGCATTTGATGGAGTAAGCCAAGTTAATGAAGTTAAAATTAATGTGGAATCCAAAGAAGTTTGTATAGATTCGTCAGCATCCACAAGTGAAATTATAGAAGTTATTAAATCTGCAGGTTATTCGCCTGTTGAGTTATAATCAAAAGGAGTAAAAATGAAAAAGATAGTATTATTTATTGCAATGGCGTTTACGGTGAGTTTAATTGTTGCGCAATCACCTTGTTGTAAAAACAAAGTAGCTGGAACAAAATGTTCTAAAACTGCACAAGTTGAAAATGGCGATAAGCTGGCTGATGGAAGCGAAGTAATGTCTGGATGTTGTAAATCAAAAGCTGAACAAGGACTTAGCTGTTGTAAAAACAAACAGTCCACAGATGCATCAAGTTGTTCATCAAAAAAATGGTGGCAATTATGGAAAAAGGGCTGTGATAAGCCTTGTTGCGATAAAGGTTAAATCCTTAAAATCTACTGGGTCGTTTTCGGCCCAGTGGATTTTCATAAAAAGGGGTTAAGATGAATAAGTTTATAAGTATAGTAATATTTTTTTCCATGGCTTTATCATTTGATTTTGGTCCAAATGTACATGTTGCTATGGATGATTATGACCAAAAATTTCCAGATATTCATGTTGATGAAAATGGAGTAATCCATACGGTATGGGTGCGTGTTTTAGGTAACTCAAAAAATATTTATTATAGTAAATCCATAGATAATGGCGTGAGCTTTAGTGAACCCATGAGAGTGAATTCTGAATCTAATCATATTGTAGCCTATGTGGGTACTGGTCCTCGAGTCAGATCGTACGGTGATAATGTATATGTGCTGTGGCCAGATTCTCGAGATGGATATAATAATACATCCATTTATTTGAACACCTCTACTGATGGAGGCATGAATTGGCAAGACGAAGTAATGGTGAGTAATCAGCCTCATTTCCAGCTATATAGTGAAATGGAAGTGGATGGACAAGGGTACTTACATATCATTTATTATAATTTTGGGAATTCATTACAATTTTTGAATGTGCGATATGCGAAGATGCAATTAGAAAGCATGATGCTGTATGAGAGTATTCCATTAGGCATAACCTCTGAAGAAGCCGAATCCTGTGATTGTTGTGCTCCAGATATGTCGGTTACAGTTGATGGTGATGTATATGTTGCCTATCGAAACAATATGTCCAATATTCGGGATCATTATATTGTGAAAAAATCAGCAAATTCAGCTGAATTTGATGCCCCGTATTTGATGGCTGAAATGAACCATTATATTTCGTATTGCCCATCTTCAGGCCCATCTATTGCCTTCGAAGGTGATCAACTCATTGCAGGTTTTATGTCTGGAAACACTACCAGCTCATATGTAGTAACTGCAAATTCTAATGATTTATCTTTTACGCCTCCCGTAAATGTGAATGAAGCCAATTCATCCTCAACTCAACAGAATTATCCTAGTGTCGCATTGATGAATGGAATCGGACATGTGGCATGGGTTGATTTTGCCACTGGGGGTGGAGATATTCATTATGCAAATATAGAAGTGGGCACTAATAATTTATTTGATTCGCAGATAATTAATGATGATTCAGGCAATGCCATGCAAACCAATCCCATAATCAAAAATCATAATGGAAATATTTATTGTGTATGGGCAGATGACAGAGGCAGTGATTATCAAGTATTTTTTGCATCAACAAATAGTTTTGATATAACTTCCGGTGATATTAATCAAGACGATGTGATTGATATCCTAGATATTGTGTCATTAGTGAATTTTATTTTAGGTACTGATTCCCCAGATATTATTGAAGAAATGGCTGCCGATTTGGATGGAAATGGTGTGCTCAATATTTTAGATATAATTCAAATTATTAATATTATTATGGAATAAGGAAATACAGAGATGGGTAAAAAAATATCAAGAGGGAAGTTTATTTATTACGGCGCAATTGGAACATTAGCGGCCACTATTCCTACACGATTAATTGCCCAAGTTTGTGATCTAACAACGGCTGATATTGCAGGACCATTTTATGAGCCGGGATCACCAATACGAACTTTAATTGCACATCCCGATGAACCGGGAACTCGGTTGTTTATTAGTGGTCAAGTAAAAGGTATTGATTGCCAACCCCTCCAAAATGCCATGGTAGAAGTGTGGCAAGCCGATGATGATGGATGTTATAGCATCTTTTATGTATGCGAAAACGGAGTGATTGAAGATGAGTTTAAGCTCCGCGGAACCATTATGACAAATAGCGAAGGCTATTATGGATATGAATCTATATTACCTGCAAATTATGCAAATAGACCCCGACATATCCATTATAAAATTACGGCTCCAGATGGGACCTCTCTAATTACGCAGCTTTATTTTGAGAATGATTCCCTCTGCGAAAATGATCCATGGTGTAGTGGTGCAGAAGATAGGATTATACCTTTGACTGAAGAGGGAGAAGCACTTTCAGGTCAGTTTGATATAACTTTAGATACAGATATGGTTTCAATTTTATTGGGTGATGTTAATCAAGATGGCCAATTAAATGTGTTAGATATTGTCTCCACCGTTGCTCATATTTTGGGCAATGAACAATTTAATGAAACCCAATTATATGCTGCAGATATGAATGGTGATGGGTTTATAAATGTGTTAGATATTGTTCAAATGGTTAACGGAATATTACTATTACCCCGTACAAATACAACGCCTGTGATTAATCCTAAAATTGAAAATGAAAATGGTAAAGTTAAGCTCACAACACAAGGTGACGTGGCCGGAATTCAATTGGCTGTTTCGGGTGATTTCAAATTGACAAAAATTCCTCATAATTGGGATATTCATCATAATGATGAGCTAATACTTTTATTCAGTATGGATGGATCTCCATTGAATAGTGATATTCTATTTGAATATGAAGGTGAGCTAAATATTGAATCAAATCTTATTTCAGATTGGCACATCCACCGTTCAGTAGCTGAAGTTGTGTCGTTGACTACAGAATTTAGTATTGGAAATGCATATCCTAATCCGTTTAATCCCCAAACAAAAATTGATTACCATTTAGAATCGTCTGCTGAGGTGGATATTTTCATCACTGATATTTTGGGTCGAAATATAAAGACAATTTATTCAGGCCAAAAGTCTGCGGGTAGTCATTCATTTTCATGGAATGCAGATGTTAGGCCCTCTGGTGTATATTTTGCTCATTTGAAATTGGAAAATAGATCTGTCACTCGAAAATTAATGTTGGTGAAATAGCCTTCAAATCTCAACTTTAAGTCCCGTCAAAGAATAGAAATCCCTGTTACATTCTGTAATCATCTAATTTTAGATAGTTGTAAGGAGAAATATTAAATTATACAAGAATTTTTATAAGCACTTAGTTAAAATGAAGGAAGAAAAGATGTTAAATAGGCATAGTATACTTATAATTTTATTAGTTAGTTTTATGTATTCTCAACAAAGCTTGAGTGTTAGACCCTATAGTTTTGAAAATGAGCTAACACGGCAAGAAATTCCAGTTGAGATTCTCCCAGAATTAAATATTGATTTACTCCTTGAAGAAGATAATCAGCCAGGAGTAAAACCTTTTAGATATGGCTATAGGCATGAGATTAATTTAAATACGGATAATTCAGGCGTATGGGATATCCTCGAAAATGGTGATGCAATTTGGAGATTAAAAATAAAATCTCAAGATGCGTATAATTTAAGTCTAATGCTTAGTAATTTGAATTTACCAGATGGTTCAATGCTTCATATATACAAGGAGGTAGGAGGAGAATTTTTTGGTGGATATACTTCTTTTAATAATTCAGATTATTTTTCTACACCCTTAGTTGATGGAGATTATTGTATAATTGAGTATTTTGAACCTTTTAATGTAGCGTTTAATGCGAATATACAAATTGTTAAAGTAGTTCATGATTATAGAAATTTTTATGATATGATATCAGACGATAGAGATGCGTGTGGAATGAATGTAGTTTGTTCTGAAGCAGATCCTTATGAAGATCAGATTAATGCCTCAGCCCATTTAGATATGGGCGGTTATATTTGTTCAGGTGCGATGATTAATAATACTGCCAATGATTTAACACCTTATTTTTTAACTGCTAATCACTGCACGCAAGGAGAAAATACAAGTTCATTTAGATTCTATTTTAATTATCAAAGAACTAGTTGTAGTGCAACTAATTGGGGGAATATGGGAAGCTATGCATATGGCTCTCAAATGAAATGGGCATCAAATGATAGTAATGGCGGTAATGGAATTTCAGAAAATGATGTATCTTTATTAGAAATAACTGGAACAATCTATGAGTCGTGGGATGTGTATTATGCTGGTTGGAACATTAATTCAAATAGTACACAATCTGCATCTGTGGGTGTTCATCATCCAAATGGAGAACCCAAACAGATTAGTTTTTCTAATCAGACTACATACACAAATGGATGGGATACTTGGGGTACTCATTGGAAAGTATATTGGAATTGTGTAGATGGTCAAGGGTGTGGTACTGAAGGAGGCTCTTCAGGTTCGCCAATATTTGATGGAAATGGCAGAATTTTAGGACCTTTATCTGGTGGACCAGATATTGCTTGTGGTTCTTCTAGCGATTATGCTTTATATGGGAAACTTAATGATCAGTGGAGCAGTATTGATCAATTTTTAGATCCAATAAATTCTGGAGTAACTTTCTTAAATGGTACTTATGATTCTTTCCAAATAGGGTGTACGGATCCGGGTGCAGAAAATTATGATTCAAGTGCTACACAGGATGATGGTTCCTGCGAATATGCTTCTGCCGGTGAGGCTTATGTTGAATTCGGAAGTGTTTCAGGCAATACTGTTGATATAGTATTAAATAATTCAGTCCCTGTTGGAGGATTTCAGATGCTTGTGTCTGATTCACCGGATATTGTATCTCTTATTAGCGCAGAAGGGGGCTCTGCAACATCTGCTGGATTTATGCTATCTACCAGTGAAGCAGGAACAATCTTAGGCTTTTCAATGGTTGGTGGAACTATTCCTACAGGTGCATCAACAATGTTAATTTTAACATTTAGTGGTTCAGGTGAAACAGAATTATGTCTCTCAGATGCAATTATTTCTGATAGTGCAGGTGATGGTTTGAGTACTTCTTATGGTGATTGTGTTACCTATTCTGGTGGTATCGCAGGCGATGTGTCTGGAGATAATGTTGTAAACATTCTTGATATTGTACAAATGGTAAATATGGTATTAGGAACCATGGATTCAGTTCCAGCAGCAGATTTGAATGGGGATGATACCATAAACATTCTTGATATTGTCTTGGTTGTAAATATCATTCTTGGAAGCTAATTTTCCTGATGAAGAAATATGTTATTTTAGCGGGTTTAATATGCTCATTTTTATTATCTAAAGATGAGCATATCCGAAAAGATGCAATATTATTTTGCCTAAAACCACATGTCTCCACATTAGAAATTACACGAAACAACAACCATGTTTCGGTAAATCATTCAGAGATAAATAAACTAATCAGAAATATTGATGCTGTGGATATCCATCCATGGATTCGAGGCACTTCAGAGGGTGATCACGACGGTGAAATTTATCTAAACCGAATTTATAGGGTCATTTTAAAATCACATAACCGTGTTGAGTTGGATAATCAAAAATCTCAGTTTGACTCAATTACTGATATTCTTTCCACTGAATATGAATATATTCGTAAACCCTTTTTTACTCCCAATGATAGTCAATATGGACAGCAATGGTTTTTACCTGAAATAAATTCCAATGATGCATGGGATCTTTGGGATATTTCTGGTGGTGATACCCCTGGGAATCAATCTATTTTATTGGCTTCTGTAGATACAGGGGTAGATTGGGATCATCCAGATTTACGAAATAATATGTGGAACAATTTAGGTGAAGATGCTGATGGTGATGGTGTAACTATTGTGCAAGTTGGTAATACGTGGGTTTTTGATCCTGGTGACCAAAATTATATTGATGATGATGACAATGGATTTATAGATGATTTTATTGGTTGGGATTGCTCAAGTATAAGTGGGGGGAGTGATAATAATCCAGTACCTCCATCTGGGGTATCAACTGGTGGAACATGGGCACATGGTACTCACGTGGCAGGTTTGTTAGCCGCCACAACTAATAATGGAACGGGCATTGCTTCATCTGCATTTAATTGTAGTATTATGGCGGTGAAAGTTTCAACAAGCGAACAAGATTACCCTTATATCACGCATGGCTATGATGGCATTCTCTATGCGGCGAAGGCTGGCCATAATGCAGGCCAATCCACAATAATTAATAATAGTTGGGGAGGTAACGGTTATAGTCAATACGAACAAGCCACCATTAATATAGTCCATGAAGATTATGATGCCATTGTGCTGGCAGCAGGCGGTAATGGTGATGATGATGGATGGGGAGAAATTGAACAATCCCACTATCCTTCAAGTTATGATAATGTAATTTCAGTGTGTCCTATGGGTAGTGGTAATCAATGGAATCATTGGGGTACATATCATATTTCTATTGATTTAGCATCTCCTGGAGAAAATATTAGAAGTACTAAAATTGGTACGGGCTATGCAACTTGGAATGGCTCTTCAATGGCCACGCCAATTGTGGGAAGTGTGATTGGCTTGATGAAATCATTTAATCCAAGTTGGAGTCAAGAGCAGTTAATTACCATGGTTTTAGGAACCGCTGACCCCGTTATTTATGATGTGAATACTGAAGGGTATTTACAAGGGAAACTTGGTAAGGGTCGAGTAGATGCATTGGCTGCAGTAACTACAGAATTATTTCCTCGATTAGAGTTTGTTGATATTGATGTTTCAATTTTGGACGACACAAATGGAGAAATCAATCAAGGTGAAACGGTTGAATTAAGAACCATCCTTTTTAATGATCCAGAATGGGGAGTGGGTTATAATATTGAAGGGACACTAATTCTACCTGATAATACTCAAGGAATTTCAATTTTATCTCAAGGTGCAGATTTTGGTAACGCTTCTCCAGGCGATGCGGTCATGAATGAGGTGGAGCCATTTATTATTGAATTTGATTCCAATGCTTCCCTTGGTGATTTAGAATTTAGTTTAAGTATAATCTCTAATGAAAATGGGCATGTAAAAAATCAGCAAGTATTACCAATAATATTATCTGTGATTGAACAATCTGTTTTAATGGGCGATTTAAATCAAGACGCCATTGTGAATATTCTTGATATTGTTCAAATTGTAAATATAATTTTAGGCAGTACTCCCACTCCATATCAATCCGAAGCTGGTGATTTGAATAGTGATGGAATGATTAATGTTCTCGATATTGTAAATATTGTGAATATGATATTGTCTGATTAATAAATCTTTATGAACGTGAGGCAAGCTTGAGGTCTGTTTTCCTAAAAATAATTTTTATATTATCTATTTCATATCTATATGCAATTCCTGCAATTAATTCGCCAATAAAGTTAACACAAGCAAATGGTATAGAATTTGAAGCATTCGTTCGTGGAGATGAATGGAATAATTGGCATGAAACTATAGATGGGTATTCCATTGCAAAAAACAATCAAAATATATGGAAGTATGCTCTGGATATTGAAGGTACTCAATTCAAGCTGTCAAATAGAGAGGCACATTTATTACCCGTTGGTATTAGTGTAGAAAAACATCTTCAGCCAATTCCAAATTTTTTACCACCAAACCATGCTGAAGAAAATCCTATAGAATTATCGAATATGTCACGTGAGGAATTTGAAATTCCATTGGTATTAATTGATTATCCCAATATGGAACATTCTTATCCACCGTCAAATTTTGATGATCTGATGAATCAAGAAGGCTATGCGGGTTCACAAGGGGCAACGGGGAGTTTTAGAGATTTATATATTGAAAATTCATATGGTCAGTTTATGCCCAACTCTACCATAATTGGTTGGTTTACGGCGGCTGAAGACTATCAAAATTATGGTGATGGTGCACCCAATGGATACTCCATGGTGAAACAAATGATTGGTCAAGCAATAGATGAAGCGGAAGCACAAGGAGTGGATTGGTCTGTATATGATAATGACGGTGACGGCTATGTTGATGCATTGAATGTTTTACATGCGGGACAAGGTGCCGAAGAAGGCAACTCAAGTTATGTATGGTCACACAAATGGAATTTAGGAAATGAAGCTCGTTTTTATGATGGGGTAGTGATCGACAATTATACCATTAATCCAGAAAAACAAGCCGCCGGAAATGGTGCAAATCCAGGGATGGTTCATATTGGCGTATTATCTCATGAGTTTGGGCATGCCTTAGGTTTACCAGATTTATATGATACCGATTATACATCTTCAGGCATTGGTACGTGGGGTCTCATGTCAGGTGGATCTTGGGGTGGAAATGGTTCATCTCCATGGTATCCGGCTCACTTTTGCGCATGGGCAAAATATACATTGGGATGGGTGACCCCCATCGTGGTAACAGAAGGTACGCTCACCGTTGATTTACCAAATGTTGAAGAAAACCCAATTATATATAGAATGAATGGTACAGGTAGTGGCAATGAATATTTTTTATTTGAGAATAGGCAAGCCATTGGTTTTGATCAGACTATAAAAAATACTGGATTACTTATTTGGCATATTGATGATGCAGTAGGCAGTAATTCAAATGATTGGCACCGACGGGTTGATTTAGAACAAGCAGATGGTTTATTCCAACTTAACTATGGTTCGAATAGTGGTGATGTTGCAGACGTATGGCCAGGAACTTTGAATAAAACTTATTTTAGATTTGATACCACACCAAATTCAACATACTATAATGAATCACCCTCAGGAATTAGTGTGGTAAATATTCAAGAGAATGAAGAAGTTGTCACGGCTACATTCAGAAATCTCCCCAATTTAGCAGTAGAGTCGACACAATTTATTGAGCAAAATGGTGATATGGATAATGTACCCAATCCAGGTGAAGTCCATGGTATTACCATTAATTTTTATAACCCATCTTCAAATATAATTTACGATTTAGAAATGTTTGTCGATACATTAGATCCTAATTTTACATTATTCAATTATGAATCAACTTTAAATGATGTAGATGCATATTCAACAACGTGGAACAATCAAGAAATAGAATTTCAAATTGATGAATATCATCCACTACAATCAATTCCATTAAACTTATTTTTTACAGGTGTATTAGAAGATGGTACATTATTTGATCAAAATTTAATTTTCAATATTGATGTTCGCCTTGACCAAAGTGGCTTCCCAGTAGATATTGGAATTAATATTGGCTCATCGCCAGCGGTATTAGATATTAATGATGATGGCAATGATGAAATCATTTTTGTAGATGATGATGGCATAGTGAGAGCTGTTTCGTCAATAGGTGAATTAATAGAAGGTTGGGAAATAGAAGTAGGAGATGATGTTTGGGGTGCTCCAGCCATTGCCGATTTAGATTTAGATGGTGATGAAGAAATTATTATTGCATCCAAGAGTAAGCATTTATTCATAATTACAAAAAATGGTGATGTTGAACTAGATTTTGATGCGGAACAATTTTTAGTAGGAACACCAGCAATTGGTAATTTAGATGATGATGAAGATTTAGAAATCGTATTTGGTGGAATGGATGATTCGG
Source organism: Fidelibacterota bacterium (assembly GCA_018671635.1). Taxonomy (GTDB): domain Bacteria; phylum Fidelibacterota; class Marinisomatia; order SCGC-AAA003-L08; family D37C17; genus JABHHG01. Next base: position 9,979 of record JABHHG010000052.1, read on the forward strand.
GAAAACTATTTGCCATAAATTATGATGGCTCACCTATTAATAATAATTTCCCCATCTTGTTAGATGAAAAAATATATACTGGTGTTGCATTGGCAGATTTAAATAGCGATGATTCCGTAGAGATTATTGTAACTACAAAATCGGGTTATTTGCATGTATTTGATAATGACGGTAATACTTTTAATGGATTCCCATTTATTGCAATTAACGACATTCGGTCCGCACCCATAGTTGCCGATATAGATTTTGATGGCCAATTAGAAATTTTGTTTGGCGATGATAGTGGTACATTCTATGCGATTGGTTCCGATGGGAATATTGAATTTCAAGTTGAGGGTAATGGTACTATTCGAATGTCTCCATCTCTACAAGTAGGTACTGGTGGCACACATATTTATTTTGGAAATAGTGTAGGAGAATTTATTTCCATCGATAATAATGGAAATCTTCGCGATGGTTGGCCCGTTCAATTTGAAGCTAGTTTTGATATATCCCCGGTATTTTCTGATATAAATGCAGATGGTGAATATGAAATTATTGTAACCCATTATAATGATGGAGCACTAATATTAAATTCTCATGGAGAAGTTTTACAATCATTTCCTATTGCAACAGGTGGGGTTTCAAATTGCTCACCGATTGTTGTTGATATTGATGATGACAATGATGTTGAAATTATTTATGGATTTTCATCTGGATTGTCTGTTATTGATATCAAATCTGAAGCAATCAGTTTGCCGTGGAGTATGCTTCGGGGAAATCTCCACCGAACTGGATTTATTGATACGATGGATGGGGTGATTCTTGGCGATGTAAATTCAGATGGAAGTATTAATATTCTTGATATTGTAGTTCAAATAAATCATATATTAGACTATCACCCATTATGGGGAAGTGCCTTAGTTGCTGCTGATTTAAATATGGATGAGGTGATTAATATTCAAGATATAATCTTAATTGTTGATATAATTATAAGTAATTAATTTGATTGAAAATTTCATAGTAGAATTATGGGTTCTAACGAAAGATATGTCGCCATATCTTTTGTTGGGATTCCTCATTGCTGGTGTTCTCTCTGTGGTAATATCTCCAGTAGCCGTTGAGAGAAACTTGGGCGGTAAAGGGTTCTTCCCCATTGTGAAAGCATCATTATTTGGAATCCCATTACCACTTTGTTCATGTGGAGTAATCCCTGTAGCCACATCCCTCTATAAACATGGTGCAAATAAGAGTGCTACCACTTCATTTTTAATTTCAACCCCACAAACTGGTGTAGATAGTATTTTAGTCACCTATAGTTTGTTAGGGCCTATTTTTGCCATATTCAGACCCATTGCCGCATTATTGGCAGGAATTGTAGGCGGTATAGCCGTTGAACTTGCAGATAATGGAAGTGAATCAAATGTAAAGCCAACAGAAGATACTGATCAAAGTGATAAAAGTATTTTAAGGCGAATTTATGAGTATGGATTTATATCACTTCCTCAAGATATTGGTAAGCCACTTATATTAGGGATTGTAATTGCTGCCATGATATCAATGGTAGTTCCAGATGATTTTTTCGTCAGCTATTTTGGTAATGGATTCATGGGGTTAATTATTATGATGTTTGCGGGAATTCCCATTTATGTTTGTGCAACCGCTTCAGTGCCCATTGCCTTAGCCCTTATGATAAAGGGACTATCTCCCGGTGCAGCCTTTGTATTTCTCATGACGGGACCTGCTACCAATGCTGCAACAATCTCTACCGTATGGAAAATATTGGGTCAAAAAACAGCATTTATTTATTTGGCAGCTGTTTCAGGATGCTCATTAGTCGCAGGATTTTTTATTAATTTATTTTCATCTGAAATTGGTTCTCATATCCATAATCATGATCATTGGATGATGCCTGTATGGTTTCAAATTGCTTCTAGTATTATACTCTTAGCTATTTTAGTAAATAGTTTACTCAGATTATACTATCCCACTATGTTTAAACATGAGGATGGCGTTGAATCTAAAGAGGCAGATATTATTTTATCTGTGAGTGGAATGACCTGTAATCATTGTGTTAATTCAGTAACGAATGCCATATCTGAAATTAAGAATATTACTGATGTAGATGTAGAATTGAATTCAGGAGTTGCGAAAATAAGTGGTAGTAATGTAAATATTGATGAGATAGTGGATGCAATTACATCATCTGGTTATTCTGCAAAATTAGTTGAATAAAAAAATCAAGGGATAAGCGACCACTAACTTATCCCCTAACTTATTAACCTTGGCTTCATAGCCATTGTCAGACACCACATCTGACAGTGAAAGATTACAACTTCTTTAAAAAATATAATGTGGTTTAAGTCACATTGAAGGATTCAATGGCTTCATTGGCTAATTCATCGGCACGTTCATTTTCAGGGTGTCCAGAATGCCCTTTTACCCACTTCCATGTAATGTCATGACCGAGGGTGAGTTCATCAAGAGAAATCCATAATTCTTTATTTTTTACAGGCTTTCGTGCGGCAGTTTTCCACCCTTTTAGTTTCCAATTATGAATCCATTTAGTAATGCCATCTTTTACATAATTTGAATCAGTTGTAATTATTATGGGGCAAGATCGGGAGAGTGCTTTCAACGCCTCAATAACTGCAGTGAGCTCCATAATATTATTGGTGGTTTCAGGTGCATACCCATTTAATTCTTTTTCCGTGGTGGCATAGCGTAAAATAGCACCCCATCCACCCGGACCGGGATTCCCCTTACAAGCCCCATCCGTAAAGATTTGTACAATATTTGAATTATTTGCCATGAGAAAATCTACATCAAATAGAAGTTACAGAAAAAAGAAAACCAAACCTTGATTTGACACCGTTTTATAAATTTTTATGCATTCACTAATAGATTGTTCTCAGAAACTAAAATACCCGTTTGGTCAGCAAAAAGATAATGCCCTGGATGGAAAGTAACACCTGCGAAACTAACTGGTACATTCAAGCGTCCTTTTCCTGCTTTCACGGTTTTACGGGGTATCGATGCCAGCGCCATAACCACCAATTGCATAGGTGCAATAATCTCCACATCCCGCAGGCATCCATTAATCAGGATGGCTGACCACCCGTTATCTATTGCCGCCGCCGTTAGTTGATCACCTAATAATGAACAGCGGAGTGATTCCCCTCCATCTACCACTAATACTCCTCCCTTTCCCTGTAGTTTGACTTGTTCTGCAACTAAAGAATTATCTTCAAAGCATTCGACAGTAGTAATTTTACCAAACCCCTGTTTTAAGCCGCCATAGTGCTTAAATAAAGGCTCAACAATTTGAACTTGTTGATCAAATTTATCGGAGAGATCGGGCGTAGAAATAATAACATCCATCAATATTACCTTTTAAATTGTGTATAAAACTTATATTAAGTGTTGCCATTTAGCTCAACAAAAAAGGCCAGCAATATGAGATATATTACTGGCCTTAAACAACAACATGAAGATGAAGATTAAAATGAATATATAGTTTTATTCAAATTGATTCATAGTATTATCACTGCCAGAAGCTTTCAGTGCAGCTTCACCAGCAAAATATTCCTTATGGTCATCTCCCATATCAGACCCAGCCATATTTTGGTGTTTAACACATGCGATGCCCTGCCTAATTTCTTTCCGTTGAACGCCTTCAACATAGCCAAGCATCCCTTTATCACCAAAGTATTCTTTTGCAAGATTATCAGTAGATAAAGCGGCAGTATGGTATGTAGGCAACGTAATTAAGTGATGGAAAATACCAGCTTCTCTTGCTGAATCAGCTTGGAAAGTACGAATTTTTTCATCCGCTTCTCTTCCCAAATCAGTATCATCATATTTTTCATCCATTAGGGCTTCTCTCACATAAATAGAAGTATCAACACCATCTTCTTCCATTTTATCGAAAACTTGTTGACGGAAATTCAATGTCCAGTTAAATGAAGGACTATTATTATAAACAAGTTTTGCATTGGGAACAACCTTTCTAACTTCATCCATCATGGCACCGATTTGACAAATATGAGGTTTTTCAGTTTCAATCCAAATAAGATCTGCACCATTTTGTAAACTGGTTATAGAATCAAGGATACATCTTGCAACACCAGTCCCTTTTTTAAATTGGTATAGATTACTGGGTAAGCGTTTAGGACGAACTAATTTACCATGATGATTAATAACCACATCGCCGTGATTCATGTTATCGGTAGTAACTTCATCAATATCCAAGAAGGAGTTATATTGATCGCCTAAATCATCAACTTCATGGGTTACCGCTATCTGTTTTGTTAAACCAGCGCCCAATGAATCAGTTCTTGCAACGATGACTCCATCATCAACTCCAAGCTCTAAGAATGCATAACGGACAGCATTGATTTTTGCTAAGAAGTCCGCATGAGGAACAGTTACTTTTCCATCCTGATGGCCACATTGCTTTTCGTCAGAAACTTGGTTTTCGATTTGGATACAGCATGCACCGGCTTCAATCATTTGCTTAGCCATTAAATATGTCGCTTCAGCATTACCGAAACCTGCATCGATATCTGCAATAATTGGAACGATATGCGTTTCAAAATTATCAATTTTTTCTTGAACTATTTTTTTGGCATCTCCCTCAGTAGCATCTAATTCCCTATATAAACCGCCTAATTCTCTCGCATCAGCTTGTCTTAAGAATGTATAGAGTTCATTTACTAAACTGGCAACAGACGTTTTTTCATGCATAGATTGGTCAGGAAGTGGTCCAAACTCAGATCGTAGTGCTGCCACCATCCATCCAGAAAGGTACAAATAGTTTCTTTTATTCGTGCCAAAATGCTTTTTAATGGATATCATTTTTTGCTGACCAATAAATCCGTGCCAACAGCCTAATGACTGTGTATATTTTGTGGGATCATTATCATAAGCATCCATATCTGCTCTCATAATAGCGGAGGTGTATTTTGCAATATCAATACCTGTTTTGAATCTATTTTGAGCTCGCATTCTTGCTACAGATTCTGGATTTATGGCATTCCATTTTCCTGAGTATTGTTCTCGAAGATCTGCGAGTTCTTTAATGCTTTTTGAGTGCGCCCCATTTGTTAGCAGTTCTTCAGGAGAATTTAGTGATTTATTGCCGTTCATAGTAGTATTAGCACTCCACTCTTGTTTTACTTGATTTTCAGGTGTCATTTTGTTCTCCTTCGTTTAAATATATTGATATGCAGGTAAAGTTAGAAATTCGTCAAATTCGTCTTTTTGAACCATGTCAGTAAATAAGGTAATGGCCAGTTCAAATTTTCCAGATTGAAATAGTTCATCTCCTAATAGAGTTCGAAGATTACTCATTTCATCTTCAAGTAGGGACGAATATAGTTCCATTGAAATTATTCGGCCATCATCTAAAGTAGCACGATGCTTTATCCACTGCCAAAGCTGGGCACGGCCAATTTCAGCGGTAGCCGCATCTTCCATGAGATTATAGAGGGGAACACAACCATTCCCTCTGAGCCATGACTCAACGTATTGAACGCCTACGCTTATATTTTCACGCACACCTTCTTCAGTGATAACCCCAGTGGGTACTTTCAACAAATCTTCAGCTGTAACCACAACATCAGTACGTTTTACATCTAATTGATTTGCATTGGGCATAATAGAATCAAATGCATTTAATGCAATTTGTGCCAATCCTGGATGTGCAACCCATGTGCCATCATGCCCTGCATTGGCTTCCCGTTCTTTATCAGCTTGAACTTTATCTAAAGCTTTTTGATTTGCAACATCATCATTTTTAATAGGGATTTGTGCAGCCATTCCACCCATTGCATGTGCACCACGCTTATGGCATGTTTGGATTAATAAATCTACGTATGACTTAAGGAAATGACGGTCCATTGTAATTTCAGCTCGATTCGGAAGTACAAAGTCAGCATGATTTCTAAATTTTTTGATAAAACTAAAAATGTAATCCCAACGCCCACAATTAAGACCAGCGGAGTGTTCCTTTAACTCATATAGAATTTCATCTATTTCGAATGCAGCTAAAATAGTTTCAATAAGAACGGTAGCCTTAATCGATCCTTGGGGGATGCCCAATTCATCTTGGGACAACACGAAAATATCATTCCATAGTCGAGCTTCAAGATGACTTTCTAATTTAGGTAAATAGAAATAGGGGCCAGTTCCATTTTGGATGAGTGTTTGTGCATTATGGTAAAAGTAAAGTCCAAAGTCAAAAATTGATGCTGAGATTGGTTTTCCATTTAAAAGAACATTCTTTTCATTTAAATGCCAGCCCCGAGGACGAACCATTAGTGTGGCAGTTTCTTCATTTAGAGAATATTGTTTTCCTGAAACTGGATTTTCAAAAGTAATTGATTGGCGATTTGCATCACGTAAATTGATTTGACCATTTAATAGATTATTCCAAGTTGGCGCATTTGAATCTTCAAAGTCGGCCATGAATACTTTAACGCCACTATTGAGTGCATTAATAATCATTTTTCGATCAACTGGCCCTGTAATTTCAACACGGCGATCTTGTAAATCATTTTTTACTGGATTAATTGACCAATCACTATTTCTAACATGTTCAGTTTCTGGAAGGAAATGAGGGTATACTCCATTATCTATTTCATTTTGGCGATTCTCCCTTTTGTCTAAAAGGTCTTTTCTTCGTTCGCCAAATTCAGATTCTAACTTTTCAACAAATGCAAGGGCATCAGAAGTAAGAATTTCTTCATATACCGGCGTTAAAATGCCAGTTACCTCAAGTGTTGATTCTAATATGCTAGTTGTTTCCATGTATCCCCAATAAAAAATTCTTTTATAATACATAGAAAAACTACTGTGTTCGGTTCGTAGTATTATAGTAAATTTTACATGAAAAATTTTACAATGTAAATTTTACAAAATATGTCAAACTCATTAAATTTATCTCGGAAAACTCATTTTTTGGGCACCAAAATAAGGTCGCTTCGAAAAACGCATGGACTCACTTTAGAAGATCTATCGGTTCGTTGTATTCAGGTTAATGCTGAGGTTGCACCCTCAATTTCCTACTTAAGTTTGATCGAAACGGGGCGCCGGGTTCCATCAGTAAAATTATTAAAATTAATGGCAGAGGTATTCCAAAAGGAAATCGGATGGTTTTTAGATGAGTCCATTCCATTAGAACCACTACAAAAAGTTTCAGGTTCGTTACCAGGAATAGATATGATGTCATTAGAACCTAATTTCCTTTTTTCTAAAGAAATTTTGGAATCTGCAATCCCGGCCATGTTAAATCAAAGTGGAACTTCAGGACGACAATTTGCTCATATTTTAATTCGATCATACCAAGAAAAGCATCAAAACCAATTTCCAGATTTAGAGAGAGCCGCCGAGGATGTGGGAAAGAAGAAATTTCCCCTTTCTGTTCAAGATTTATTGAAATTATGCACGAGACAAGGGCTAAAAATAAAGTGGTTTCAGAAGGAATCATTTACAACTCGAGATGATTCTGGTCGCGATATAAACACGTTCTTCCGCTCATTTTATGATTCACCAAATACTATTTATCTTAATGAGTCGTTAAAAAAAGAACCGGTAAGATTGAAGTATGATTTAGCATCCATGTTGGGCCATAAAGTTTTACATAATGGTGATGGTATTCTTTCAAGTCATGCAACTGGCGGTGAGTTAGGTGGTTCTCCACGACCTAAAAAGCAAAAGTCAGGTCAAGTGCAGCAAGAAGATATTCTATATGCGTGGCGTGATTTTGAATCCAGTTTTTTTGCAGGCGCATTATTATGCCCTAAATTACCATTTAGAAATTTTCTGAATAGACAATCTTATGATATCACCTCTTGTGAAAAATTAGGTTTAACTCCCGCAGTGGTAATGCGACGAATGACAGCGGTCTCAACTTATAAACATTGGCATTATTTTGATGCATATCCTCCAGGTTATCTACGAGCCGTTTACCGTGGAAATGGAATTTCTATTCCTTGGGGGAATATGAGATTGGTTACGGATCCTTGCAATCAGTGGGATATTTTCAAACTCATTTCAAATTTAAGACTTCAGAAACCCATTACCCAAATCTCATTAATGAAAGATGGAAATCTCTCCCGGTTGTATTCATCTACAGCAGTTAAGACGAAGGATGCTAATGGTGAACCTCATGTGGTGATGGTGGGAATCGACCTAATGCCAGCCATGAAATCACAAGGTATTAATACTCAAGAATTTGTTGAAGAGATTAAGGATATTTGTTTGGGTACTGATGGTGCCTCAATTATGCCAAAAAATATAAGAAATGAGTTAGAGAAGGTTGGCAAGGTATTAAATATTTCATGGGTGGTTGATGGTGCAAGTAAACCCGTAAATATAATTTGTCCCCGAAGTACAAGTTGTCCTCGATTAGAATTATGTGGAAAATCACCAGTAAAAAGTAAAATTTCTTGGATGAATGAAATTAAAGATGAAATTTTAATAAATAAAGGAAAATGATGTCAAATTTACTTGAAAATTTAAATGAAATGTTATTAATGGGCCCAGGCCCCTCAACGGTCTCACCTACAATTTATGAAGCATTGCACCGGCCAACATTGGGGCATCTTGATCCTCGTTTTATAGAAATTATGGATACCATTAAAATCCAACTACAAACAATACTCAATACTAAAAATGATCTTACCGTACCCATGTCAGGCACGGGTTCAGCGGGGATGGAAACTTGTTTTGTAAACCTTATTGAGTCTGGCGATAATGTACTTGTGTTAATTAATGGCGTTTTCGGAATCAGAATGCAAGATGTGGCAACTCGATTAGGTGCAAATGTAGATTCATTAGAATTTGATTGGGGAACGCCAGTTATTCCAGAAGCCGTTAAATTACATTTAGCAAAGAAGAAGTATGATTTAGTGGCTGTAGTTCATGCTGAAACATCCACAGGAGTTGCAAACCCTATTGCCAGTATTGGAGAATTGGTTAAAGAAAATGGTGCATTATTTTTGGTGGACGCTGTTACATCGGTAGGGGGTATGCCTGTAGAGATGGACAATTGGGGGATTGATGCGCTCTATAGTGGCACCCAAAAATGTTTATCTTGTCCACCGGGTCTATCACCCGTTTCTTTCTCGCCAAAAGCGGTGGAGAAGCTCACGAATAGAAAATCAAAAGTCCCCAATTGGTATTTAGATTTAAGTTTAATCGCTAATTATTGGTCAGGAAGTACACGGGTTTATCATCATACTGCACCTATTAATATGTTATATGGATTATATCAGGCCTTATTTGATGTGATTGAGGAAGGGGTAGAGAATGTACATAGCCGACATAAGAAGTATCATGAATATTTAGTGGATGGTTTAGAAAAGCTAGGTTTAGAAATGCTTGTAAACAAACCTTATCGGTTGCCCATGCTGAATGCCGTTAAAATTCCAGAAGGAATAAATGATGGAGACGTTCGCGCCACATTATTGAACGACTACAATATTGAGATTGGCGGTGGACTTGGTGTTTTTGCTGGTAAGGTATGGCGGATTGGATTAATGGGACATTCTGCATACGAGAAAAATATAGATAAACTATTGGGAGCTATTAAAAATCAATTATAGATTATTTCGTTTTAAATAACCGATTAATATTTCAACACCCTATAATTTTATTCTTTAGTTATTATCTCATTCCATTTCGAATATGGATGATTTACTAATTTATAGTTATAGTACTTACTCTCATGTGAGACTTCTTTGCCAATCCAAGAGGGTTTATAAAAATCAGCATTTTCTGAAGCTAATTCTACTTCTGCAACCACCAAACCTAAATTCTCACCCAAGAACTCATCAACCTCCCAAGTAGTATTTTCAACTGAAAATATGAATCGGTTTTTTTCAATGAATGCGGTAGAGCAGAAATTTGATAAAAGTGTATTAGCATCTGGGATTGGAATTTCATATTCGAATTCTAATCTACTAATTCCATTATTTTTACCTTTTAGAGTTAAATAGGCTTTTTCGTCAATAATTCTTACTCGTACTAACGGTTCATTTTGGGTATCCAAATAGCCTTGTTTGCAATATAATGGTTTTGCCAATTGTTTATACTGGTCGGTAGTTACTCTGAATTTACGTTCTATTTCTGTGGCCATTTTTCTATTTTTTTCATCGGGGTCTAACTTAAGAAGGATTTAGGATATAATAGAGTATTTTATGTAAAGTTACGACCATATTTTGGAGATAATTTGTGAAGAAGAAGAAGTATAATTGGCCAATGGTTGCAGTATTAATATTAATTCCATTAATCGGAATTTTTGGAACTGCAACATATGTTTATCTTAATGGAATAATCTGGCAAGAACCTGTAATTATGTTTTCTGGATGGTGGATTGCTGGAATGGGAATCACATTTGGGTATCATAGACTTTTTGCACATCGAAGCTTTAAGGCACATCCATTGGTACAGTTTTTTGCCATGCTCTGTGGTTCAGCAGCATTACAAAATACAATTCTTAAATGGAGTTCTGACCACCGTACTCATCATAATAATTTAGATACTGAAGAGGATCCATATAGTATTACAAAAGGGTTTTTTCATGCACATATAGGCTGGATTCTTGAAGATAAGCCTGTTGAAATCAAAGGTGTGCATGACCTTGAAAAGAATCAAATTGTAATGTTTCAACACAAATACTATTGGGCCATTGGCATTGGATTATCATTTGTATTGCCTATGATAGTAGGGGCTTTCTATGGTCGCCCATTAGGTGGTCTATTATGGGGTGGGTTTCTTCGGGTAACATTAGTACATCATTTCACCTTTTTTATTAATTCACTTTGTCATTTTGTAGGGAAACGACCATTCGAACCTGAGAGCACTGCCCGCGATGCATGGTGGGTTGCATTCTTTACCTTTGGTGAAGGATTCCACAACTTTCATCATAAGTTCCAGTGGGATTATCGTAATGGTATTCGTTGGTATGATTTTGATCCAGGTAAATGGGCCATCAAATTTTTATCATTTTTTAAACTCACATCTGATATCCGTAAAGTTGAAGAATATATTATTTTAAAGGCACGTTTTCATGGTTTAAAAGAGAGCGTTCAATTAGAGTACCCTAAGGTACCAGCGCGGGTAGTAAGTCTTTATAAAGAGAAGGTTCAAGAGGTACAAGGTCAGGCAAAACAGGTCTATGAAAAATGGCATGAAGTAGAAAAAGAATTTAAATTAATGAAGATAGAAGGCTTCAAAGATAAATTACAAAAGGCAACCATTAATCAAAATAGAAAGATGCTTAAAATGGAATACGCATCTTTATTGAATGGGCTTTCAGTTATTTTAATGAGTATAAAGAGTGGGAATTATATTCAAGCATAAATAATAATAACTTAAATTACATTCATGTCCAATCGTAAAAGAAGATTAGCAGCAATAATATTTACAGATTGAAATTAAAGAATAAAAAAAGCCCGGTTCAACCGGGTTTTTTTTAGCTTCAATTATCATATTTTATTCATCAAGTATTAAATTGATGACCAAAACAATATCTACTACATTAACACTTTCATCACTATTCATATCCGCCACATAAAATTCACATTCATCCTCTGTATCATATAGAATGATATTTACGATAAGAATAATATCTAATATATTCCAAATCTCATCTGCATTTAAATCGCCCAATTCAATGCCACCACAGGGCATGCCGTCAACATTTAAAGTAACTGGGATTTCAATATTTGGGAAATGAAAATCATTGGTATTCAGATTCAAAATATAATCATACCCCCCTGTAGGGATTGATGTGGTATCAAAATTCAAATTAATTTGGTCTGATGCTCCAGGCTCTAAATCAAGGGTGAGTGGTGAAACTGAGAGCCAACTGGGTCTCCCTTTGATTTTTACCGTTTTCATATCTTCTATAAAAGTTTGATTGATTGCGATATTTATGCCTGAGTCTCCAGTTTCATTTTGGATTCCAATAGTTGCAGAATCAGTATCACCTGTCATAGTTCGATAATTTAAATCGATAATACCGTCGGGGTATAGCACCACTTGAAAATCAAAGTAGCCATCCATTTCGCTGCCACCCGTCCATCTTCGTACATTATCAAACCAAATCACAATTCGGCTATCATTTACATGATAGTGTACATAGCCATCCATATCGGCACTATTGGCATTATTAATGGGATTTAGATCATCCCAAAAAGGGAAAAGGGCATTACTTGGTGCCGCAGTATTGGGTAGTCCCATATTCTCCCACGCATTGCTATCATCTCCAAACCCAACCCAACCATTTGCATTTACTATACACGATGAGTGGGAATTATCATAGAATGGAAAATCAAATGGAAAATAAATTATTTCATTTGCAGCCTCATCATTATGAGGGAAGGAAAGAGTAGTATTTTCCTCACTAATATCAATCCAATCATAATCAACTGAGTCATCTCCATTATCTTTCCAATAATAACCAAATTCGTCAATATTAATGGTCAGATCCATTTGCCCAGAATTTGAAACGGTGATACTTTGTCCACTAGTTTGGTCAGAGGCAAGTTCCTCAGTAATTAAATTAGTATTTAGATTCACTTCAGGCCCACCAACAATTGTTGCTAATGCATTAAAGGCGTTTAATCTTCCGTGGCCTGTCTCTAAATCATATCCATTTATTCCAATATCAACGGAACTTATTTCCATTATTGTTTTTATTCCTTCTGGAGAGAGACCTTCATCAGCTGATAGAATTAATCCAGCAATTCCTGCTGCATGGGGACATGCAGATGAGGTACCATTAAAAGTAGATGTATAACCGCCAGATGAAGATGTAGTATGGATAAGCACACCAGGTGCAACGAAGTCTAGACCATTACCATAATTACTCCCCCAAAAATTTTCTCCATCACATGAATTAAAAGTTTTACGCTCATTGCAAGGAGAGAGTGCACCTATAGAGACACAATTTTCATAAGCAGATGGATAACTAATTGAACTTGCGTCATCATTACCTGAGGCAGCAAAAACTATAGTACCATTATCAACAGCATAGTCTATTGCATTATTAAAATATGAAACATACGCACCGCCACCTAAACTCATACTAATTATATCAGCATCATTATCTGATGACCAAACAACACCATCAGCTATTTCTGTATCCTCACCGAATCCATCATCGGACATAATTTTAACAGGTAAAATCAGACAGTCCCAGCAAATCCCAGCGACACCAACACCATTATTACCTTTTGCAGCTGAAATTCCAGCACATGCTGTCCCATGACCATTTCCATCAGATGGATTTGTATCATTTCCTATAAAATCATAACCCTGAAGTAATCTTCCACTAAACTCTGAGTGATTGTTAACTCCAGTATCTAAAATTGCAATAACCACATCTTCATTTCCTGTTGTAACATCCCAGGCCTGCTCTGAGCCGATATCACAACCCGGGGTTCCAGCATTGCCACCAGCTTGACCAATATTATTATGAGCCCATTGGTTAGAATAATTGGCATCATTTGGTATGGTATTAATAGATTTTCTATAATTAAATTCAACAAATATAATATCGGGAATATTTTCTAATTCATCTTTCAATTTAAATATATTAATGGGTTTATTAAATTGAAGATTATAATATTGGTGTAAATCATGACCACGGTGCCGTTGAGTAAATTCTTCATAGTTTGAGAATGTTGGTATAAGCGTGGCATTTCCATAAATTGAAATAATTCGTTGAATATTTGTTCTGGACTTAAGCTCAAATGGAGGTTCTATTCCTAGCTCGGGTGCATTTTGAAATTTGATTACCAATATCTCAGAAGAAATAAAATGGCTCCCATTTTGTATCCATTCAACTGCAAAAACTTGCGAAACAAGAATGGCTATAAAAGTAAAAAGTGATTTTGAAATTGGCATTTTATCCCTTCTAATGCAATTGACATACTTAAAGTGAGTCGGAAGCTACAGAGTTGAATCAATGGTAAAAAATTGATTATATATTTCAACATGTAACAAGTTTGGAACTACCTTTAGAACTCCTGTAAATTAAGAACTAATTTATTTAGGTGAGGATATGAAAAATATACAATTTTTAGCTTTAATTTCAGTTTTAACAATCTCGTTTGCACAAAATGAATTTTCCCAAGGTCCATACGGTACAGGTTATTTCGATATTGCCCCACCTTTCTCATTAGTGGATTTAAATACCCAACCTGAAGGGGATATCAACAGTGATGAGGTGACTAATATTCAAGACATTATTCTCACAATTGGTCATATTATGAGTACAATTAATTTGTCACCAGAACAATTGGAGACTGCTGATATAAATAGCGATGGAATCGTGGATATTCTTGATATTGTGCAATTGGTAAATTTAATTTTAAACCCCCAATCACCGACGTGGGATTTTGAAAATATGTGGACAGGTGAAGATATCTATATATTTATTCATTATGACCCTAATACTGCAAATTCAACA
>JABHHG010000051.1 GCA_018671635.1 Fidelibacterota bacterium
AAATACGACTGATGGGGCGACCATCTAAATCGGACTCAATAAAATATTGGTAAATTTTGGGGCGCAAAATTTCCATGAAATACCGAGCCCAGCCCACCAATGGGAAATTTCGTAAAAGGGTATGTTTGGTCTGTACCATGTCATAAATCCCAATGGCAATTATCGGAAGTAGGGCTGCATACAAAATGGTAGCACCAGACCACAGGGTCGTTAAAAAATATATCCCCAAGATTGAAAGGAATGACATAACCAAAAAAATTCGACGCACTAATAAATCTCCATTAATTTAGATGCTGAAGTTTAATCATTTGAGAAGGATAAAAATTACTGTTAAATAAATCGCTGAAGCCGTTTTACACACACATCTAAAATCCACATTATGGCAATACCAAAGAAGATTAGAAAAATTACATATACAGGCCACTCACCCATTAAAAATGGACTGGGACCACCTGGTTTTTCACATAGGAAAAAGTAATTTGAAGATGTGAGAAAATTGAAGATCCCCACAAACACCATGATTACCAACGTAAGTAATACGGTTCGATGCAGAGCAAACTTACCAATTTTCAATTTGAAAACGGTGAGCATCCACAATACATTGAGAATTATTATTGCATGTGAGATTTGGCTAATGTAAAAATAATAAGGGCTGTAGAAACGGGTCATATCTGGAGTAAGAATGGCTTGCAAGGCACCGCCAATCCCCCAGAAAAATGCAAACTCAAAACTCATTTGGCTTCGTGTGTATAATGCGTATGCACTGAGAAATGTGGAGAATCCGCACATGTGCAATGGCAAATCACGAATCAATAGCCAATGGCCATCTTGAAATCGATATACATCATCAAATAATTCAACAGAAATGGTAAGCACCGCCAACATGGTGGCCACAAATTGAATCTGCCATACGTTCAGCTTTGATCCCCAATATGGAATCACCACCCAAACCACCAATATGATAAGCATTGATATTATATGTTCTTCACCAAAGATTGTGTAGTTCATGATGGTATGCCTAATTTGATTTTTTTATCAATTGTTCCACCACTGATGGATCTGCTAAAGTTGAGATATCACCCATATTTTGGGTATCCCCTTCTGCGATTTTACGTAAGATTCGACGCATAATTTTACCGGAACGCGTCTTCGGTAATGCACTTGTAAACTGAATTTTATCGGGGCAGGCATGGGGACCAATTAGTTCTCTCACTTTCAATTTAATTTCAGTTAGGGTTTCATCCGTTTCGGTTATCCCTGCCATAAGCGTAACATAGGCATAAATACCTTGCCCCTTAATATGATGGGGGTATCCTACCACCGCCGCCTCGGCCACTTCATCATGTTGACCAATGGCACCCTCAATTTCTGCGGTACCCAATCGATGGCCAGGTACATTGAGTACATCATCCACACGGCCGGTAATCCAGTAGTAGCCATCTTCATCTCGTTTGGCACCATCCCCCGTAAAATAATATCCCTTATACATGGAAAAATAAGTGTCAATAAACCGTTGATGGTCACCATAAATAGTGCGCATTTGCCCCGGCCAAGAATTTTTGATGGCCAATAATCCCTCAGCAGGATTCCCCACAATCTCTTTTCCCGATTCATCTAAAATGACGGGAGAAATCCCAAAGAAGGGAAGGGTTGCAGACCCCGGTTTTAGTGAAGTTACGGCTGGCAATGGGGTAATGAGAATCCCACCCGTTTCAGTCTGCCACCACGTATCCACAATGGGGCAATTTTTCTCACCTACTGTTTCATAATACCACATCCATTCGGGTTCTTTGATGGGCTCGCCCACCGTACCCAATAATTTTAGTGATGATCTATCATGATTATGTACAAAATCATTGCCCTCTCGCATGAGGGCCCGCAATGCAGTTGGCGCCGTATAAAAAATATTCACGGAGTGTTTTTCGACCACTTGCCAAAACCGACCAAAATCCGGATAATTAGGCACGCCCTCAAACATCAATGTAGTGGCGCGATTTGCCAATGGTCCATAAATAATATAAGAGTGACCGGTAATCCAGCCAATGTCTGCCGTACACCAATAAATATCTCCGGGCTGATAATCAAACACCAATTCATGAGTGAAAGATGCATATACTAAATACCCACCAGTGGTATGCTGAACCCCTTTGGGTTTGCCTGTTGAACCTGATGTGTACAAAATAAATAGTGGATCCTCCACATCCATTTTTTCGGGGAGGCAAACCTTATCTACTGATGCCATTTTTTCATGCCACCACAAATCTCTATTGGCATCCATACTCACATCATGACCGGTGCGGTTTACCACAATCACTTTTTCAATTGAGGGGGTATTCGCTAATGCTTTATCTGCATTTGATTTCATGGGGATGTTAGATTTTGTACCTCTAACACCAGTGTCTTGCGTAATTAACATTTTACAGGTAGAGTCATTAATTCGATCGCGGAGTGAATCTGGCGAAAATGCACCAAATACGATAGAATGAACTGCACCAATTCGACTACACGCCAACATGGCAATGGATAATTCAGGAATCATCTGCATGTAAATGCAAACCCGATCTCCTTTTTGGATGCCATTTGACTTCAGCACATTGGCAAACTTTGATACTTCATTTAATAATTCTGAATAGGTGTACGACTTATCTTCGGAGAGATCATTTCCCTCCCAGATGAGCGCAGTTTGATTGCCAAAGCCAGCTTCTACATGTCGGTCTAGGCAGTTGTATGAAACGTTTAACTTTCCGCCTTCAAACCATTTGACTTCAGCTTTCGTAAAATCGTTATTTGAAACCCTATCCCATTTTTTATACCAATCTAATCTATCAGCTTGGGTTGCCCAGAATCCATCTGTGTTTTCTACAGATTGTTTGTACATCTGTTCATATTTTTCAATACTTGAAATATGAGATTTTTCTATATCTTTATAAAATGGAGTGATCAGTTTTGTCTTTGCCATGGGTTATGCTCTCAGTAGTGAGATGAAATTTATTATAGAATAGATATTAGAGGATATAAAAAAAGTCCGACTAAAAAGCCGGACTTAATTATTGGGTGACTGATGGGATTTGAACCCACGACATCCTGAACCACAATCAGGTGCTCTAACCAACTGAACTACAGCCACCATTGAAAATCTGAGTTACTCAGACACGGTAAATTTACTAAGATTATTTCCCTGAATAAAAGAGGCTTTTTAACCTTCTAAACGATAATATTCTAAAACGATGGGAATAACTGAGTTAGTAGAATCTATGTAATGATCTTTTCCAATATGTTTAATAAAATTTACTTTCTCCAGAACCTTTTTAATCTGAGGACTTGCTTGAGATACAATGACTTTAACATTACTTGTCTCTGCTCCTTTGATGAGATCTTCAAGGGCATAAGCCCCAGATAAATCTATCATGGTGACATGACTCATATCTACAATCAACATATTGTGTTCGGGAGCATTAGCATAGGCAAAAATTAATGATTCTATTGAACCAAAAAATAAGGGGCCATGTGGCTGAAAAACACTCACCGGTAGTTTGTCTAATTCATTATTAGTCTTATCTCCTGAAACAAAATCAGATTTTGAAAAGGGGATATTTTTATGCTGATAAGTGGTGCTTACCTTTCTAACAAATTGAGCAAAAGCAAATATAACACCAATGGCAATGGCCACCATTAAATCTTCATAAACTGTAACGAATAACACGATGACAAAAATGATAAGATCTGCGGTTGGAAGTTTTTTTAATACGAGGAGAATACGATAATCCAATATATCAATACCCACCTTAAATAAGATAGCCGCTAAACACGCAGTGGGAATAGCTGCCACCAAAAATCCTAATCCTGATAAAATAGAAAATAATGTGAGTCCATGAACGATGGATGCCAGCGGTGTTTTACCACCAAATTTTATATTGGCCACAGTACGCATGGTGGCTGTTGCAGTGGTCACCCCACCCAGTAATCCTGCTGCCATATTTGCCATACCTTGCCCAAAGGTTTCTCTGTCACTACTATGACGGGTTCTTGTCATATTATCGGCTACTATGCAACTGAGCAAGCTATCTAATATTGCTAAGCCTGCCAACGCCAGTGCGGGGCCAAAGAATTCACTTAATCGAGACAAATCAGGTATATAAATAGAAAATATTTTATCTTCACTTGAAGTACCCATTTGATCGCCAATATAAGGGATATTTAGATTCATGAAATAGGCAATACTGGTTCCTGTAATTAATGCCACTAAAGGAACTGGAATGTTTGACAGAAATTTAACTCTTCTTTCAAGTGGAGCCCACATAAACAAAATGAATAATGAAGGAATGGCCACATACAAGGCTTCTATGTTGATGTTTTTTAAGGTATATCCAACATTATTGAAAACAGCATGTATTGTTTTCTCGGCCTCTAAACCAACAAAGGCATTTATTTGGGTAAGAATTACAATAACACCGATACCACACATAAATCCTGCAACCACAGGATAAGGCGTATAATGAATATACCTGGAAATTTTCAACATGGAAATACACACCATGATAAATCCACTCAAAAATATAATTGAAAATGCCGCTACCAGGTCAGGTTCATTGGTAGACCCAATTACAAAAACACCCATAAAAGCCGCAATTTGAGCCGATTTTGGTGCAGTAGGACCACTTACGCCCACCA
>JABHHG010000053.1 GCA_018671635.1 Fidelibacterota bacterium
AAATAATTTTGAAGGTTCGTTTCGGTCCTTCACCGGAGATCATTTTTCTGCCGACAAAATTTACAGAGATGTGGATACATTTAATCCCATTAATCAAATGAATATTGAAGGTCAGCTGAGTGGGCCTATTTTCGAAGATAGACTATCATTTTTCACATCATTTCGAAAATATGAAACGGGGGGGTGGCTTTCTGGCTTGAATACCTTTGATATGTATGGAGATACGTTATCGACAGTTGAATATCGGCCTATGAATTGGATAGATAAATGGTCACTTCAAAATAAATTCACATTAAAATTATCCACTGTTTCAAAATTAAAATTCAATTATATTTTGAGCCATGAACAATCACAAGGCTATGACCATAATCGCCAAATGAATCAAGATGGCCGGGCCACTCAATATAATGATGGTCGATTTATGGGGCTCAATTTATCACACACATTTTCACCTCGTTCATTCATGGATATCAATTTTTCACAACATCATAAAATTTATGAGTCAAAATTATTTCTAAGTTTAGGGGATGCTAGATATGTAACTCCCGATAGTTTATATTGGGCACATATTTCTGGGGCTACTCCAGAAGGCATTGGTGAAGATGCTAATTATTTCCCTGCATATTCATTTTCTCGATGGGGCGTGGATACAGGCCAATTTTTACGACAAACTACCTCAAATCAGTTTAAATTTGATTACACCAATCAAATCAATAATTACAACCAGTTAAAACTGGGTGTGGATTATCAGAAGCATACTTTAGAATTAGATGCTTTCAGCATTATGGATTCCTCATCCAATGATCAAATATTTACGCCTTTTATTCCCCGGTTGGGTGCAAATCTAGATTTATCTGGGGGTATAATTCCTCAACTTGAAAATGGTCATTTAACATTGAGTGAAGACATTCCTTCTTGGGTAACTCATTTTCATGTGAATCGAAGTTATTATCATCAAACTCCCATGGAGGTATCGGCTTTTATTCAAGATAAAATTGAATACGGCGATATGATTGTGAATCTGGGTTTGCGTTATGATTATTTTGATCCTAATTCGTGGGTGCCTACAAATCCACATGAACCATATATTCAAAACCCAAGAGATCCCCATTTAGATTCATTATCATTAGATGAGAGATTGAATATTAATTGGGGAGATATATCTCATTTCTCTATGGATGTAAATACGCAGGATACGGTGTGGCATACCTATGCTGAATTTGGTAATTACGGTGATATGGAAACTAGTAATTTGGCATCTCAAAATGGATGGTATAAGAAGACTACCCCTAAATCTCAATGGAGCCCACGGTTTGGGATTGCATACCCTATTTCTGATAAAGGGGTGATTCATTTTAGTTATGGATTCTTTTTCCAAGTACCACAATTTGAATTATTATTTAAAGATCCAGGGTACAAAATGAGTGAAGGCTCAGGCAAATTTGGCGTGTTTGGAAACCCAGATTTAGAGCCTCAAAAAACAATTAGTTATGAGTTGGGATTACAACAAGAATTGGCTCCGGATTTACGGTTTGAAGTCACCGGATATTATCGAGATGTTCGTGATTGGGTAACGACTGGCATCCCTATTGACTTGGGCGGTGGGGCTTCATATTTTACCTATGTGAACAAAGATTATTCAAATGTGCGGGGCCTTTTACTATCCATGGATAAACATTTTAGTCAAAATTATGCATGGCATTTAGACTATACTTTTCAAATTGCAGAAGGTTCAAATTCGAATCCTGACGAGGAGTTCGGTGCACAGCTATCCAACAGTGAGCCAACTCGTGCCATTGTACCATTAGACTGGGATCAGCGTCATAGCATAAATGGGTCATTGTATATTGGAGGCCAAAATTCGGGAGGTAATTTATTGATGCAGATTGGCAGTGGATATCCATATACCCCATCATTTAATTCGGCATCCTTAATTGGACAGAATATTGCCAATAGTATGACCACTAATAGTCGACTAAAACAACCCACCATGAATTTTGATGTTAAGCTATATCATAATGTAAATATTGGGGGCCTAAAGGGACGTATATTGATGAACATTTTCAATTTATTTGACCAACGAAATGAAAACTATATTTGGACAGATACAGGTAGAAGTGGAACCTCTACAACTATTGAAAATGCATTATTGAATGAATCTCAATCCGAAGAAGTATTACGACCCAATACAGTAGCTGATTATTTTAATCACCCAGAATGGTATAGTGACCCTCGACAAATTCAATTTGGATTGGAGCTCTCATGGTAATTTCAAGAATACTATGGATGTTGGTGTTATTCATGGTTCCAATTTTTGCTGATTTTGAAGCGACAACACATGAGCCTACAGATGAAAGAGGTGATCCAAACTACCGTCGTCAAACCAATATTGATGTTAATAAGGTTCGAGCTACCATATTCAATTATGGGTTGGCGGGTAGAACGGGAAACGTACCTGGTGAAATTCCTTTTGAGTGGCCTGTAAATTCAGGCCATTATTATATTGCCATGGCAGCACTAGCCGTTGGTGCTGAGTACACTGCGGATGATGGTTCTATTGTAAAAATGGTTACTATAAATGGTCGAACAGATAATAGTGGAAATTCAA
Organism: Fidelibacterota bacterium; assembly: GCA_018671635.1. Taxonomy (GTDB): domain Bacteria; phylum Fidelibacterota; class Marinisomatia; order SCGC-AAA003-L08; family D37C17; genus JABHHG01. The sequence goes on from JABHHG010000053.1 coordinate 2,609, forward strand.
AAGGGTGGGAACCCATTCCGGGTTATCTGAATTCGGCATCCTCAAAAATTGCAATAAGTGATGACAATGAATCATGGCCCATTACATGGCCTGACAAAATGAGCGATGCTTCTGATCCGGGTTGGAGTAATGCGTGGAATGGCTACTTTGGTAAAGATCAATTTAATGCTGAGCAAGAAGTGTATTATAAAATTTCTGATGATCGAAATTCTACTGAAGGTTACTCATATATTTCTGATACTACTGATGTAAGTCGTGGCGGTCTTGGATTACTTTCAGGTGTGCGTATTATGGAATGGAAACAGATTTTAATTGAAGATGTTGTTTTTCTATTGCACGATATTAAAAATGATGGCACTGAAGATTTAGACAAAGTTTCATTTTCGTTATGGTATGCTGATTTTGTAGGAGGGGATGGAGATGATGATGTATTGGATTTCCAGCTATCTACTGATGTGGCATGGAATTATGATGTTGATGGTATTGGGTCATGGGGAAATTCCCCTGAGCCTGGATTTATTGCCATTTCATATATTGAAACTCCTGGTAATGCGGTTGATAGAATCGATAATGATGGTGACGGTGAAGAGAATGGTCCAGTTATTACGGAAGCCATGATTGAAGATGAAATTTTAGGTGATGCTATCGATAATAATGGTAATGGTTTAGTTGATGAAAATCTTACCCATGTGGCATTTGGTAGTCAGGCTGGAGTAACCTTTTCTGACGGAATTGATAATGATGTTGATGGTGAAACTGACAGCCCTGTTGTAACTCAATCAATGGTGGATGCCAGTAGTGAACCATGGAATATTTGGCCAACTATTGATGAGATTCAAGGAGATCAAATCCATTTAATTCAATTAGATGATGATGATATTGGTCAGGCTTATGCGGATGGTATTGATAATAATGCAGATATTGATTCACCTTATGCTGAAGAATATCCATATGGGTTAGGTTGCGATGTAGATGGTCCACTTGTAACACAAGCCATGATTGATGAGGCAGAGAGTGATGTGTGGAACCGGTATGTGGTTCCCAACTCTACTATAATATTGTATGATGTAGGGCCAGAAGATTTGGGTAAACCCTATGCCGATGGCATTGATAACGATGGTGATGGTGCCATTGATGAAGGTATCGATGAAGGCATTGATGAGATGATAGATGAATCTCGTGATGATTTTGTAGATAATGATGGTGATTGGACGACTGATGATGACACTGGTTTATATGGAGATTCTTCAGGAAGTAGTGACATAGGCACCAATGACCAAATGCCAACATCCGGTTCGGGAACAAATTTTCAAGGTGAGCCAAGTATTGATAAAACAGATGTATCTGAGTCAGATCAAATGGGATTGACCGCAGTTAGTTTTGAACAAGGCGGAATGATTCCTATTAATCAAGATGCCAGTTTTTGGAATTCATTCATGCGACCCGGCATATTTAGTACACCAGTAACTCCTGGGAATAATGACCTTTTTGTATCTTCGGGATATTTTCCCTTAAAGGCAGGACAAACGGAACGTATTGCCATGGCAATCTCAATTGGAAACGACAAAAGTGATGCGCTGAATAATCGTGATAATGCCCAAACTGCATACAATTTTGACTATCGTTTTGCAAAATCACCTACTCCACCGAATGTTACTGCCGTAACTGGAGATAGTAAAATCACCCTTTATTGGGATTCTATAGCTGAAGATTCTTATGACACTTTTATGGAAAAAATTGGTGATGAGCCCAGAGATTTTGAGGGTTACAAAATTTATCGTGCCACCGATTTAGAATTTAATGATGCCCTCACCATTACCGATGGGGATGGGAATCCTACATTTTATGAACCGTATTCGTTAGATGGTGAAGTGTGCCAATGGGATTTGGATGATGGCATTAGTGGGTGGCATCCACTAGATTTGAATGGGGTTCATTTTTATTTAGGTGATGATACTGGGCTTCAGCATTCCTTTGTTGATACGGACGTGGTAAATGGCCAAACTTATTATTATGCAGTAGTAGCCTATGATTTTGGGGGTAATGAAGATAATGATATAATTCCAAGTGATTCACCCATGCGACTTCGAATTAATTCCCTCACAGGTGATTTAGACCTTGGTCCAAATGTGGTTAGTGTGATTCCGGTCCAACCGGTAGCAGGCTATACTGAGTCAGAATCATTGGTAGAAATTCCCCTTGTATATGGTCAATCAAATGGTAGCGTGAAATATGAAGTAATTGATCCTCTGGCGGTAAACACAAATAATTTGTATGAGGTATCTTTTTCTGATTCAGCAAATTACACCTTGAATTATTATCTTACTGATATAAGTAACATTGATAATCCAGATACATTGATTTCAAGTGAAAAAATTGATGATAATTATCAGCCCGTGGCAGATGGATTCAGACTTTCATTTACGAATATAGCTTCTGATGACATTCAAATGGTAGATTCACTTTCTTCTTGGAGTCGAGAAGGTTTATGGAATTTTAAATTTGATAATCGAGATGCCTTTTCTGTGGGAGATGCCGTACCAGCAAATTACCGTGTAATATTTATAGATTCTCAAAATCAAACGGATTGCTATTGTTCAGAATGGTTAAATCCCAGTTTAGATCCCTGTTCAGAAAATGCTCCTTCTGCATGGTGCTCTACGATTTTGTATACATCAAAATCTTTGAATGTTGCGGTCGAAAAACAATTATTTAGTAAAGTAGATGACGCATTCGTATGGCAAGAAATTCCATTTGCATTTGGAGATTATTCACCCTTTAATACAGATACCCAAACTTCAAATCCAGATGGAAAATTCAATGCAGATGAAAGGGAGACTGATTATTTAATTTTCTTAGATTCTGAAGAAAATGATAAACCAAAACAATCATGGTCATTCGTATTAGATTATCCGAGTAGTTCCAGTGATTTGGCTGATTGTTGCAATGAGCTTCAAGCTGGAGATACGGCTTATGTGGTAGTAGCAAAACCATTTTTATCCACTGATGTGTATGAGTTTTCCCCTGTATCGGCAACGGTTGATAGTGAATTGGCCAAATCAGAATTGGATGATATTTATGTAGTTCCAAATCCATATTTTGCTACAGTTCCATGGGAGGGTCATAATACCTTTTCGTCTGGTCGAGGTCCTCGTGAAATTCAGTTCAGAAATTTGCCACAAGAGTGTAGCATTAGGATTTATACAATTTCAGGTGAGCAAGTAAAAACATTAGAACATAATTCAACTATTGACAATGGGATGGCACCATGGGATTTACTCACAAATGATAATTTATCCGCATCTTATGGCATCTATATTTATCATATTGATGCTCCAGATATTGGTCAATTCGTTGGCAAGTTTGCGGTGGTGAAATGAGAAAAGTTATTTTTATAGCACTCATTTTATCTTTTGTCTTTAGTGTAAATAAAACCGGTACCGTATCGGCAAAATTTTTATCCATAACCCCTGGTGGAAAAGCGGTTGGGATGGGTGGTGCATTTACCGCAATTGCAGATGATGTTTCCAGCTTATATTGGAATCCCTCAGGGATTTCACGGATAGGAACATACGCATTTTACTTTAATCACATAGAATGGTTAGCAGATATTGATTATGATTATGTAGGTCTTTCTATTCCCATGAGTAGTAATTCTGTGGTTGGATTAAGTATTATATATTTATCCATGGGTGAAATGGAAATTCGTCGATATGATGATGAAGAAACGGGAGAAACCTTTAAGGCAGGAAGTTATGCATTGAGTACTACATGGGCTATGAATTTAACGGACCGTTTTTCAATTGGATTTTCAGGGAAATACATCCGTGAAAAAATTGATAATAGTCATGCCTCTGGTTTTGCAGTAGATGTGGGCACATTATTTAACACGATTTTTGGACCTCAGTTGGGGGTGAGTATTTCAAATTTTGGCCCAAAAATGAGGATGACGGGATCAGACCTTTTGGTGAATGCAGATGTGAGTAATATTGAAGGAAATAATCCCAATATCAATGCAGAACTATCAACAGACCCATTTGATTTACCCCTTGTATTGAGAGTGGGGCTTTCGGATAATTTTAAGTTTGGGGCATTAACCACGGTTTGGTCAGTGGATGCAGTAAATCCCATTGATAATTCTGAATACTTGAATACGGGTATTGAGTTAAATGTTTGGGATAAGGCCTATTGCAGAATGGGTGCAAAATCCATTTTTATGGATGAACGCGAAGAATTGTATACCGTAGGGCTCGGATCAAAAATTAAATTATTTTCCGGGCAAAATTTGATGATGGATTACTCGTATGAAATATTTAAATATTTGCCATCCACACATCAGTTTTCAATTGGCTTGAATTATTGATGGAAAATAAAATTTATAAATGTGGCATTTTACTCCACCCCACCGCCTTACCTGGCCCGTGGGGAATAGGTGAGTTGGGTTCACAAACATATAAATTTGTAGATGACTTAGTTGAGATGGGACAAGCTTACTGGCAGATTTTACCATTGGGACCGTTGGATAATACATTTTCACCCTATTCATTATTGTCCACATTTGCAGGGAATCCATTAATCATAAGTTTTGATGGTCTAATCGAAATAGGATTATTAAAATCTGAAGAAGTGGGTGATTGTTCTCAGTATGATAATTCACGAATTGACTTTGAGAATGTGGTAGCACAACGAATGGATGTGCTCTATAAAATGTGTATCAATTTCCAACAACGTGCAAGCCAAGAATTAATTGTAGAATTCACCACGTTTTGTAATAATCAGAAAGACTGGCTGGAAGATTATTCAAAATTTTGTGCTTTGAGAAAGGCAAATCAAAATGAAAGTTGGAACCATTGGCATCCTGAAAATGAAGCTCAAATTATAGACATCCAAAATGAAAAAATTCTTCAGTTCCTATTTCATATCCAATGGAATGAGCTGAAATCATATTGTCACGAAAAGGGGATTCTCATTATTGGAGACATGCCTATTTATGTGAGCCATGATAGTGCGGATGTGTGGGCGAACCCTCAATTATTTCAGCTTGATGAACAAGGGAATAAATTAGCTGAAGCGGGATGTCCACCATGTGGCTTTCATGATGAAGGGCAGGTATGGGGGAATCCATTATATGATTGGGGTATTCATTTAGATACTAATTTTGATTGGTGGATGCGTCGATTCAGTAAGTTATTTGAGATGGTTGATATTGTACGTGTTGATCATTTTATTGGATTTTCCAAATATTGGAAGCTCCCCGCAAATTCGGTGTCGGCTCAAGCTGGCCATTGGGAGCATGTTCCGGGGAATCGCTTATTCGACAAATTATTTGAGACATATGAAAATCCAAAAATTATTGCTGAAGATTTAGGCGATATTACAGCGGATGTGATTGAGTTGCGGAATAAATATAACTTCCCTGGAATGAGAGTACTTCATTTTGAGTTTGGGGAGCAAGTGGAATCCATTAAATCAATCCCTTACGATTCCGTCACATATACTGGCACGCATGATAATAATACAAGCGTGGGATGGTTGAATAAACTTGATGGAGTAGAAATAGATTACATCAATAATCATATTGTTTCAAGTGAAACTAAGAACCATTGGAAATTAATTGATCATGCTCTACAATCGGGGAGTCGCCGAACTATTATTCCTATTCAAGATATTTTAGGATTAGATGAAGCGTCTCGATTTAATAAACCGGGTACACTCTCAAATGAAAATTGGAGTTGGAGATTATTAGACTCCCAGTTAACAAAAGAAGTAAAAATAAAATTTAGAAAATTGACAGAGAATAATAGTCGAGTGGTTCAAGTACCAATTGAATCATTAGAAGTAGAATTATAAATTAGAGGATTTATGAATAATACAGAAACTAATATTGCATATTTTTCAGCAGAAATTGGCATCTCATCAAGCTTACCTACGTATAGTGGTGGTTTAGGGGTTTTGGCGGGTGACCATATTCGTGCGGCCGCAGATACTGAAACGCCAATGTGTGCCATTACATTGCTCTATCGTGAAGGATATTATAAACAACGATTGGATGAAGATGGTGCACAGTCAGAAACATATCCCCGATTTGACCCATATCCATTATTGGAAAAATTAGATATAGAGTTTACCGTACGTCTCCGTGATCGAGATGTAATTGTCCATGCATACAAACTGGATTATGTAGGAGTAACGGATCATATCGTTCCCATCTATTTTTTAGATACATATGTTGAAGAAAATTTTAAGGATGATCAAATTATTTCGCTTCGATTATACTCAGGCGATAAAGATCATCGTATTTTGCAAGAAGCAATTTTAGGCTTTGGCGGAATAAAGTTATTATCTTCGTTGGGCTATGGCACAATGGATACATATCATATGAACGAGGGCCATTGCTCCTTTTTAACTCTCGCTTTAAAAGAAAAATTTGATGGAGATGAAGCAGAAGTTAGAAAGCGTTGTCATTTTACCACACATACTCCTGTACCTGCAGGACATGACCATTTTTCAGTTTCGCGTTGTAAAAAATTACTTCATGGGCTATTGCCAGATGAGTTGGACTTACCTTCATTAGTGCAAGATAGTCGTTTGCATATGACCGAATTGGGTCTCCATTTTAGTCGTTCTGCAAATGGAGTTTCTCAACTTCATGGCGATGTGGCGCAGGGTCAATTTCCTGATCATGAAATAAAATATATCACCAATGGTGTGCATCATTCTCATTGGATTTCAAATCAATTTGGACAGTTATTTGATCAATACATGCCACAATGGAAACAATACCCTGAGAATCTTTTAGACATTGATAATATTCCTGAAGATGATATTTGGAGTGCACATCAATTACAAAAAAATGCACTTATTTCATTTGCAAATGCCCAAACACAAAAGGCATTAGATTTTGATACATTGACCATTGGGTTTGCACGTCGTGCCGCAACGTATAAACGTGCCAATTTGATATTCCATGATCTTGATCGGTTGCTTGAATTGGGCCAACATAAACTCCAAATAGTATTCGCTGGAAAAGCACATCCCAATGATGGTGAGGGTAAGGCACTTATCCAAAATGTAGTTGGCCATGCCAATAAATTGTTTGGTGAAATAAAAGTAATATATCTTGAGAATTATAATATGTGGTTGGGTAAGCTCATTACTTCTGGCGTGGATATTTGGTTGAATACACCCCTTCGCCCCAACGAAGCCTCCGGCACCAGTGGTATGAAGGCGGTATTGAACGGAGTCCCAAATTTATCAGTTTTAGATGGGTGGTGGGCTGAGGGCTGTAGAGATGGTGAAAACGGGTGGGCAGTAGGAAATCCCCATGAGCCGAATGATGAAGAAGATGCAGCTCATTTATATGATGTATTGGAAAACCAAATAATCCCCACTTTTTATAATGATAGATCTGCATGGGTGAAATTGATGAAAGCCTCAATCAAAACGGGCGTGGATTATACTGCCATTAGAATGGTGAATGAATATCGTAAAAAATATTATGGCATTAAAGAATTGGAAGTGGTAGAGCTTTAAGATGTTGCTCCGATTTTTATATTTTTGTATGGCAATATTCTTTTTCGGAGGATGTAATTCTCCAAATGAAAATGTGACCACCATAAATATTTGGCATCAAATGCTATATGAAAATCGAAAAATTCTTCGTGAAGTTTGTGATGAATATGAAGCCGAATATCCAGAAATTCATATTGAGTTAACATATCGTGAAACAGAAGAATTGAGAGCAAATTTTCAGTCTTCCGCAATGGGGGGAAGTGGCCCAGAATTAATTTACGGTCCATCAGATCAAGTGGGTCCATTTTCAGTAATGGGGATAATTCAGCCACTCGATTTAGTATTTAAACCTTCGTTCTTTGATGAATTTGTAGAAAATGCTGTGGTGAAATTGGATGGTCATACTTGGATGATTGGTGATGTGGTAGGTAATCATCTCATGCTTATTTATAATAAGTTACTCATGGATTCACCTCCTCAAAATACAGATGAACTTATTAAAATGGGGAAAGCATTAACCCAAGATACAAATGGTGATGGAAATGTGGATCAGTATGGTTTGGTCTGGAATTTTACGGAGCCCTTTTTCTATGCGCCTTGGTTAGGTGGGTTTGGAGAATGGTTAATTACGGAAGATGCAAAACCTAATTTAGATACTGATGCAAATCGACAGGGATTTAAATTTATTAAATCGTTAAGAGATGAACATGCGATAATTCCAAAAGAATGCGATTATGAAATTGCCAATGCATTATTTAAAACGGGTAAAGCGGCCATGATTATCAATGGTGATTGGAGTTGGGGTGACTATAAAGATGTGGTTGATTTTGATATTGCGCCACTCCCAAAAGTTTCATCTACTGGACTTTGGCCATCACCCATGGTAAGCACAAAAGGCTATTCTATTAATGTGAATACTACCGGCGAAAAATTAAGTCAAACCAAGTCAGTTTTGGCCTATCTCACCAGTCCAGAAGTACAGCTTTATTTTACCCAAAAAGTCAGTTCACAGCCATCTTCTAAAATTGCATTGAAATCTGATATTGTAAAAAATAATGAGTTATTGAATGCATCTGCAGCCGTGATTGAAAAGGGCCGTCCCATGCCAGTAGTTCCTGAAATGCGGGCAATTTGGGATGCATTACGTACTCAGTATCAAGCCGTTTTAGGTGGAAATATTGACGAAAATACTGCAGCAAAACTTTCACATGAAAATTCTATAAAGCAGATCACCTTAATGAATGAAATCCGTCAACCTGATTTAATGGGGAAATTGATAAAATGGATTATGTTCGTATTACTGTTTTTAACGCCATATTATTTTAGAAAACATATTCGTGAATTTGCGGGTGGATTAAAAGAGAATTCAACGGCGTATTGGTTTATACTTCCCGCATTCACCGCTGTATTTGCCGTCGTAATTTTCCCATTTTTGTATAATGTGATAATTTCAGTTTCTAACTTTTCCCTTCGAACATTTCGCGACTGGGATATAATTGGTTTCCACCATTACATAGATGTGTTTAAGGATCCATTTTTCTATTCTATTTTAGGAAAAACGGTGGTGTGGACAGCAGTCAATTTATTTTTCCATGTATCATTAGGCGTATTTTTAGCCATTTTAATTAATAGAACATTGCCAGCAAAACGATCGTTGAGAACTTTATTAATTATTCCCTGGGCCGTACCGCAATATATTTCAGCTTTATCGTGGCGAGGAATGTTTAATCAGGAATATGGCTCAATAAATGTAGTGCTAACCCAATATTTAAACATGGATGCCATTCAGTGGTTGAGTCAACCCTTCCAAGCATTTACGGCATGTTTGCTCACCAATATTTGGTTGGGATTTCCATTTATGATGGTGATTGCATTGGGCGGTTTACAATCTATTCCACGAGAGTTATATGAAGCGGCACGGGTTGATGGCGCATCTCGATTCCAGCAGTTCACTAAAATTACACTTCCCATGTTAAAGCCAGTAATGATGCCGGCCATCATTTTAGGTATGATTTGGACATTCAATAATATTAATGTGGTATGGCTGGTGAGTAATGGTGGAGAGCCATCTGACCAAACTCATATTCTGGTTAGTTTTGTGTATAAAGCAGCGTTCAATTTGTACCGTTATGGATATGCTGCTGCATTGTCTATGGTCATATTTATGATATTACTCACCGTAGGAATTCTATCCATGAATAAATCTAAATCAACAGAGAATATGTATTCATGAAAAAATCTGTTGAAACATGGTTAATATTCACATTTCTGTCAATATTTACGCTACTTACTCTTTATCCAATTTTGAATGTAGTTGGCGTTTCTCTACGAACGGATAATGCATTTCAATCTAAATCATTGGCCGTTTTTCAAATGTCTGAGTCATTTAGTGATCTGAATGGAAATGAACAATGGGATAAAGGTGAAAATTACGATGATGAAAATTCAAATGGATTATATGATAGGGGTTCCAGTTTTAAATCATATATAACCCTTTTAACTGAAACTGATTTTTTGAAATGGGCATTGAACTCATTATTGGTTTCATTAGTCGTGACTTTAACTGGAGTAGTATTGGCATCCACCAGTGCGTATGCCCTTTCGCGATTTGAATTTAAGGGTCGCCATTTTGGAATGATTGCATTACTCACCACGCAAATGTTTCCAGCCACCATGTTGTTGTTACCATTTTTTATCCTCCTCTCAAAATTGTCATTGATAAATTCTTATTTGGGATTAATCATAATCTATTCCTCGACCGCTTTACCTTTTTGCATTTGGCAGATGAAGGGATTTTACGATACGATTCCCCCAGCCCTTGAAGAGTCAGCATGCATGGATGGTTGCAATCGGTTTCAGGCATTTTATAAAATCATTTTACCTCTATCATCTCCTGCATTAGTAATTACTGCATTGTTTAGTTTTATGTCCAGCTGGAGTGAATATGTAGTGGCGGCAATCATACTGCAAAATCCAGATTTATACACTTTACCATTAGGGCTAAAGTCATTTCAAGCAAGTCTATCCACACAATGGGGATTGTATGCCGCAGGTGCAATTTTAGTGAGTATTCCGGTGGTGATTTTGTTTATTTCGTTAGCAAAATATCTGGTTTCGGGCTTAACATTGGGTAGCGTAAAGGGGTAGTAATATTAGAAATACTGCCCTCGTTTTTTGCGAAATTTTGATAGTAACTCTAGATTGCGTTACTAAATTAAAATCACTGTAACAGATTGTAATTTTATTTTTTTGTTTTTAAGAATTATTGTAAAATTTGAAGTGTTTAAAAAATATGGAGAAATTGATGAAATTAATGTGTAAACCTGTTATTGCTATGATTCTAATGGCAAATCTTTTTGGAGTATATTGGACTCCTGAAATACCCACGCCCGGTGGTGAGATAACTATTTATTATAACACCATAGAAGGAACATTGGCTAATAATACAAATCCAGTATATATTCATATTGGCCATTCTGGATGGCAAGGTGTGGACGATTACGCCATGACATATGAACCATCTTTAGGGAATGGATGGTGGTCATTTGTATATCCAATCGCTGAAGATGCTGAAACCATTGATTTTGTCTTCACTGATTTATTAGATAATTGGGATAATAATGGTGGTTTTGGAATTGATTGGCATATTAGTTTAAATTATTATTGGACTCCCTTTTCACCGGGACCCAATAGCTCAGTTGAAGTATTATTGAATGGCACTGAAAATCCAGGATCAATTGTATGGACGGTAAATGATGGTAGCGGATTTGATGTACCAATTGAAAATTATCGTCCAGTGGGAACTACAGAAATTGGAGATTTACCATGGTCACTGGGTTCAGTTGGAAGTTGGGTATCGTCACCATTATCCTATGATGATGATAGTCAAGTGGCAGAGTTGGGTCCATTTAATTTAGGTGAACAAATTGTTGAATCCATTAAATTTGCAATTCTTTGGGAAGATGGAACATGGGATGCGGGCAGTAATGGACAAATTTTATTTTATGATATTAGTATGGATTATGAAATTGGAGTTGATGATCCTAATGTGATTTTTATTGCGCCTACCCCTGAAAATGGTACAGAAGTTTCACCACCAATAACCATAAATGCAGTGGGCAATGCAGTGGCGGTAGAATTTTGGTTAAATGGTGAGATCATTGGTTTGGATAATACATTGCCATTTTCAACGGTTTGGAGCCCTATTGATGGTGCATTTGGGGATTATACAATTGTGACTCGAGCTGTAGGTGAAAATGACAGAGTTTCATTCTCATTTTTAGATTATACTATTCCTTATGAAGTTATTGATAATCCAGTTCCTGCAGGAATTTCAGATGGGCTGAATATGGATGGAAATCAAATTACCATTGCACTCTATGCACCTGATAAAGAGTTTGTTTCGGTTAAGGGTAGCTGGAATACGGCATTCCCCAATGGCGAACTTATGTATTTGTCGGGAGATACATTATGGTGGTATGAAACTACTTTAGAAAATGGGCAGTATAATTATCAATATAATATTGAAGGATTAAAAAATCTTGCGGATCCATGGTCGAAAGATGTGAATTGGGTTGACCCCAATGCAGGCTGGGAATCAGGCTATTATGGTCATGCGAAGACAGTTTTTACAGTTGGACAAACAGATTATTCCTGGACGGATGAAGACTTTACGCGGCCGGCGCAAAATGAGGCGGTAATATATGAATTGCATATTGGAGATTTTGCTGCCGATAGTGAGTCTCATGGTACATTTAATGATGTTACCACTGCTATTCAAGAAGGCTATTTTGATAATTTAGGCGTGAATGCAATTGAACTTATGCCTGTGAATGAATTTGAAGGTGGATATTCCTGGGGGTACGATTCTACATTTCCCATGGCTCCTGAAAGTTCATACGGTACGCCTGATGATTTAAAAAATCTTATTAATACTGCCCATGAGCATGATATCGCTGTGTTGATAGATGTGGTATTTAATCATCTTTGGGGCTCGTCACCGTTATTCCAATTGTATCAACCGGCAGATAATTACGAATATGAAGACCATGATTATTCAAATTGCCCTTATTTTAGTAATGCACTTTCAGATTGGGGGTACAAATTAAATCATTGGTCACCGCGTACACGTAAATTTACGGATGATGTACTTTTTACATGGGTAAATGATTATCATGCTGATGGATTTAGATTTGACTATACCCCAGGAGTAGGCTGGGATTCTCAGAGTGAATTTGGAGCGACCCATTATAGTAATATGTTGGATTGGATTGATCCAACGCTCATATTGATTGCTGAGGAAGATAACGCAAATCAAGTGAATATAACCGGTTTTGATTCGGGGTGGGATTATAGTTATCATCATACATTATTTGCGAATATTGTAGCGGTTAATCATGAGGGCCATTGGTGGGGTGATATGGATGATATGGTCAATCATATAGATGCATTCTCTCAAGGGTATAATGACCACACGGGACAACTAATTTATTCTGAAAGTCATGATGAAGGTCGCATTGTTCATGAAGCTACTGTTTATCAAGGTGACAGTGAAGCAATGGCATATAGTAAGTCATTGTTGGGTGCGGCAGTAATGCTCACTTCTGAAGGAACACCTATGCTATATCATGGGCAAGAATTTGGACAAAATGGAACCAGCCATGAGGGAGAACATATATCACCTCAACCGCTTCAATGGGAAAATTTAGATACTGAAACGGGTGGCGCATTATTTAATAAATATGCAAATCTAATTGACCTCCGTAAAAATAGTGATGCATTAAAAGGTCATCAAACTGAATTCAAATTCCAAAATTCACAGGATAAATCATTGGTATATTGGCGAGTTTCTGGTGATGATAAAGTGGTAGTGATTGCAAATTTTGATAGCCAAACTCACTATTTGGATGTTGAATTTCCACACGGCGGAGAATGGTATAATGTGATTGATGAGACCGTTATTAATATTGAAAGTAATTGGTATGGTGGATTCCAGGCAAATGCACATTCAGCATACGTCTTTTCGTTACCCCCAGAAGAATCTTGTGTATTGGGTGATGTGAGTGGCGATGGTGCCATAAATGTGTTGGATGTAGTTCAAGTAGTGAATTATGTTTTGAATGTGATTGAATTCAATGATGACCAAATTTGTAGTGCCGACATGAATGTGGATGGGACCATAAACGTTTTAGATATTGTTACCTTGGTGAACTATATCCTTAACAATTAATGAGTGCAATTCATCTAAAATCTCTCTGTAAATCTTTTGGTGAAAATGAAATCATCAAAGGGATTGACCTAGAAATAAATGATGGTGAATTTCTTGTATTGGTAGGTCCATCAGGTTGTGGAAAATCAACGCTATTGAGAATGATTTCAGGCTTAGAAACGCCCAATAGTGGAACCATAAATATCGATGGAAAATGTGTTAATGATACCTCTCCAGCAGATCGTGATTTAGCCATGGTTTTTCAAAACTATGCACTCTATCCCCATTTAACCGTTTTTGAAAACATGGCATTCGGTTTACGTATGCAGAAAAAATCAGAGGCAGAAATCCAATCTAGAGTTGATTATGCTACTGACATATTACAAATCCGTGATTTATTAGAACGTAAACCAAAAGCATTATCTGGCGGTCAACGACAACGTGTCGCAGTAGGTAGAGCCATTGTTAGAAAGCCAAAAGCATATCTTTTTGATGAACCCTTGTCTAACTTGGATGCAAAGTTAAGAAGTGAAATGCGTATAGAGTTAAAAAAGTTACATCAAACATTAGGTACCACCATGATTTATGTAACCCATGATCAAATTGAAGCCATGACCATGGGTGACAGAATTGCGGTGATGAGAGATGGAGTCATCGAGCAATTAGATACGCCCACTAATTTATATAATTCTCCAGTTAATAAATTTGTAGCATCTTTTATTGGTTCGCCTCAAATGAATTTTATTGAAGGTGAACTAAAAAATGGAGGTGAACATTTGACTTTCAAAACCCAATCTCATGAGTTTGAAATTCCGAATAATCATGGTCAATTTGATGAGGTGAAATCATGGTCAGCGTGCACATTAGGAATTCGCCCAGAAAATATATATGACAACCATTTTGCAGAAATTAAGAACCCACAGAATACGGTAAATTCAAAAGTAGATTTGGTGGAAAATATTGGCTCAAATTTATATCTCCATTCATCGTTGGGAGTAGATCGAGTCATCGCTTCAGTTTCAGGAAGTTCATCAATTTCAGCCAGTGACGATGTTGATTTAATTTTTGATATGTCCAAATCCCACTTCTTTAAATCTTAATTATTTATCAAATGAAAAAATTAATTTTCTTCTACTTATTGTCTTCCCTTTTTGCCGTAGATGTAACCTTTCAAGTAGATATGCAGGATGAAGAATCAACTGAATCAGTTTATTTTGTAAATTGGACAACCTTCAGTTTTGATTTGATGGATCCAATCGAAGAATCAAATATCTATATAATTTCTTATGATTTATCTTCAGGGGAATCTATCAATTATAGGTTTGCCACTGATAATACATTTAACCCTGGAACCATCGAAGAGGATACAAGAACCTTTTCAGTTCCCTCAGAAGATACAATGCTTGATGTGATTTGTTATAATTCTGAATTAGCATGCCCTGAAGACTTATTCTTTCCCGTAACCATTACATTTATTGATGGAAGTGAAAATTGGGACAATATTTGGTTTCAGGGAAGTTTTGATAATTGGACTGAATCTTATGCAGGCATAGTTGATAATAATATTTGGACTCTAGAATTTGAGTTGCTTCAAGGTGAATATGGATGGGGTGCATTCCAAGCCTTAAATGATGAGGGCGACCAAGATATTTGGCTAACGCCTAATTTCCCCAATCCCGTTTTTACCGTTGATGCTGATGGGGTTATTTCGGGGGAAACGTTTTATGAACTTATTGCATATTCAGTAGAATTCAAAATTAACGATGGCACCGCATCATTAGATAGTATCTATATAAAATTAGGGTCCACTGACTTTTCATATCCAAATTGGGAGGTAAATAATTATTGTGATGATAGTGACAGTGATAATACTTGGATTTGTTCTATTTTTCTTCAACCATCTGAATTGGTATACTGGAAAGCTTTTGAGGTAAATGGGACCGATTTAAATTCACTAATTAATGAAGATAATTTAGAATTCTCACTTTCTGAAGAAGGAATTTATGATGCTGAACTTACAACATTATCTATTCCTGATGTGGGTGAGTGGATTACCAATTCTGTCCGTTTTGAAGTAGATATGACGGAATGGTTAGATGAAGAAGGTTTATCGGGAATCCCTATTTTTAGTGTGGCACGCAATGATGAAGTGCAAGTGCGCGGAGATTGGAATGGATGGGGAGATGGTGATGCCTCAAATTCAATAATGATTCGTCAGCCAGGTACCAATATTTTTAGCCTTCCTGTGGAGATTAGTTATTTCTCCGGGGCCCAATATCAGTATAAATTTTATATTAAACATAGTGAAGAATCTATTGATACTTTAGAAGCCCGTTTTGGTGCCATGGATAGTTTGATGAATCTCTCCAATTGGGGGTGGGAGAATGCCCCTTTGTATGGTGGCGGAAATCGAAGATTTACTCTGAGTGAATCTGAAAGTATAGTTACGGTTCGAGAAGGGTATTATGATTTACCACCGGGAGGGGTGATCCCTTTTGGAACTGATTTAACATTGTCTTACTCAGTTGATCTGAGTAATGAAAACTTATTTGATGGTGATAGTGTGAGAATCATTTTGAAAGATAAATGGACAAATTATATTCAAGATTTTGAAAACACCTCTGTGGCTGATGACAATTTAGAAGCACGATTTGA
>JABHHG010000083.1 GCA_018671635.1 Fidelibacterota bacterium
AACCCCGCCACACCAAAGAGTGTAAAGAGTAGTGCAACTGCTGAATGAACTAAACTGGGGGACACTACCACTGCAATAGCAGAAAAAATAACCAAAGAAGCGATTCCAAGAAAGACTAATTCACCCATAATCTAACCAATCCCCTTTAAAAGACCATCTATATCATCATTCATCATTTCTGCTTTATTCAATACTTCACGTATCTGTGTCAGCACAATAGATGACGATTTATTGCCACGTTTCCCAGCCATATAGACTTTTTTTGCAGACCCTCTTGCCATCTTATTGTCAATATCATTTAATAATTTAATATCAAACAATTCCGCCTCTGCTTCAACTTCAACTTCTTTTTCTGGAGCCACCACAGCTGGAGGTACATCACTTACTGCAAATGTAGAGATCAGTGAATCTATTTCATCCGTCATTTTATCAGCTTCATTTAATGTTTTTTTGATAAAATCAATCTTACCGTTAGCATCTAAATTTTCACGCTTTGCAGAAGTAAATGCTTTTTTAGCAATACCTCTCGACATTTTATCTTCAATACCATTTAGAATTTTTATATCAAAGTTTGTTGATGCCATTTCTAAAAATTCAGGAGTTTCAGAAGAGGATTCAGCGGATACTTTTACGGGTGTGTTTATAGTAACCGATTCATCCTTAAAGTTTCTAATCACATTAATAGCAGCAGTCATTTCTGGGGATGATTTCCCAGAATCATTTATTGCACCGTTTACATAATCAGCCATGGCATCAAAATTCATATTGGCACGTTTAGCAGCCTGAAAGGCCTTTTTCGCAATACCTCTTGCTGGCTTATCACCTACATCATTGAATATTGCAAGTGTCAAGCCCGTATCTTCTTCTTTTTTAACAGAACCTTTAGAATCTTCAACGACGACGGCCTTCTTCTCTTCCTCGACAACTCCTTCAAGATTCGATCCATCTTCTAATTTTTGCTTTTGGGATTGACGTGATTCAACATAAGATTCACCGCCAACTTCTGCCAACTGATCTTCTGTGGGATCTGCAAATTCATAGATTAAGCCGTCTCTTTTGTATTGACTAAATTCATAATCAATTTCATGCTTATGCTCATTGGGTCCACCCACCATATAAATGCACTCTTCAGGACAAGGATATGCACATAGATTGCAATACATGCACTCAGCCATATCAATGGTAAAGCGAGTCACTAACATTTTCTTTTGAGTATCTAATGAAGTAATACCAAAATCAACATCTGTTCCTTTTGGTGGCTTAATAGTGTCAATTTTAATGCAGTCAACTGGACATACTTTTTCACATTGCAAACATCCAATGCAATCATCAATATCAACATGTAAACGTGAGCGAATTAGATTATACTCACTATTTTCAAAACCAATATTTCGTTCTGGTATAGGCCATTTTTCATGAGGATATTGTAGCGTTGCAACCAATTCCTCTTTATTATTATAATGCTGAAGTGTCATTTTCATCCCAGTTAGGAATGTTTTTACACCATTTACAATTTCTATAAAGTATTCACTCATCTAGAAGATCAACTCCCAAATACTGACTAAAATTACATTTGCAAGCGCGAACGGAATAAATATTTTCCAACATACATACATCAATTGATCAACACGTAATCGAGGGAAAGTCCATCTGAACCACATCATGCAGAAAATTAAAATAACGGCCTTAATAAATAACCAGAAAATACCAAAAACTGTTCCGTCAAGAACTAACCAGGATTCTGGAAAAATATCGATAAATGGTAAGTCAATAAGTTGAAATGGTGACAACCAGCCTCCAAGAAAGACGATGGAGGCAACAAATGCCACAATCAACATATTCGCATATTCACTTAAAAAAAATAATGCCCATCTAAATCCAGAATATTCTGTCATCCACCCGGCAACCAATTCTGATTCAGCTTCTGGAATATCAAATGGAGTTCTGTTAGTTTCAGCCACAACCGATATAAAATAAATCACAAACCCAAGTGAAGCAAAAGGACTATGGAGAATAAACCATCTATTATCTGCTTGCCACTGAACAATACCGTGAATATCAAGATGCCCCGAAACCAAGACGACCAAAATTAATGAGAGCGCAATGGGAATTTCATAGCTTATCATTTGAGCGGCTGCTCGCATTGCTCCATAAAGGGACCATTTATTATTTGAAGACCACCCTGCTAAAATAATTCCAATTACTCCCACAGAACTCATTGCGATGATATAGAAAATTCCAATATTGAAATTGGAAATGACCAATGAATCGGACATGGGTAATCCTACAAATGTTAAGAATGCACCGGTAAAAATAATAAATGGTGCCATTATCATTAAGAATTTATCTGCATCTTGGGGGATAATATCTTCTTTAGATAATAATTTTATAGCATCTGCAAATGTCTGGCCAATTCCACCCCAAAACTTTTTACCGCCTTTAAAACCAAATAAACCAACTTCCATGGGGCCAAGTCGATCTTGCATAAATGCAGAAACTTTACGTTCAAAATAAACTGCGATTAATGCATTCACCGCCATAATCAAGAAAATGATAACGCCAGGAATTAAAATTGCCAAAACTGCTAATAAAAATGGATCTATTGGAAAGGCTTGAAAAGATGCAATGATAGATTTTACAATGGATGTCATCTATCGATTTCTCCCAAAACAATATCTAAACTTCCTAATATTGTAATTACATCTGAAATCATCCAACCTTCACCAATTTCTCCCAAAACAGATAAATTACAAAATGCAGGAGAACGCATCTTCAAGCGTAAAGGCACATTTTTACCATTACTCTGAATATAGATACCCACATCACCGCGAGCAGATTCATAGCGAGAATAAACATCCCCCTTTGCGGGTCGAATTTTCTTTTGCATTGCCGCATGTACATCACCATCCGGCAGAGATGCCATGGCTTGACGAATAATTTTAATGCTTTCTTCCATCTCTACCATACGCACCCAATAGCGATCCCACGAATCACCCACAGTACCCATAGTTCCTTCTCCAACTGGCACATTAAAATCAAATTTATCGTAAATTGAATATGGTTGTGTTTTACGGAGATCGTAATTAACACCACTTCCACGAAGACTTGGACCCGTAACACCAAAGTTTACTGCTACATCTGCC
Source organism: Fidelibacterota bacterium (assembly GCA_018671635.1). GTDB lineage: Bacteria > Fidelibacterota > Marinisomatia > SCGC-AAA003-L08 > D37C17 > JABHHG01. Next base: position 3,144 of record JABHHG010000083.1, read on the forward strand.
GGCATCACACCAACATCAGCAGTTCGTTCAATAAAAATTTTATTTCCAGTCAGTAACTCATTATACTCAAAAATTTGTGTTTCAAAGTATTCTAAAAATTCCTGTGTACGTTGAATGAATTTTGGAGATAAATCATGAGATACTCCACCTGGCCAAATGTAATTGTATAATAGACGTGCACCACAAAGTGCTTCAAACAAATCTAACACTCTTTCGCGGTCACGAATAGTCCACGTAAATGGAGTAATGGCACCCACATCCAAACCAAAAGTACCAATGGCAACCAAATGACTGGCAATTCGTTGAAGCTCGGCAATAATAACGCGGATATACTCAACCCGCTCAGGGAGCTCAATATCCAATAATTTTTCAACCGCTATGGAATAGGCGTGATCCATATGCATTGACGCTAAATAATCACACCTATCCGTAAATGGAACTATTTGCTCGTATGATAAATTCTCACAATGCTTCTCAAAACAACGATGCAAATATCCAATGATGGGCTCAATTTTACTAACCACCTCACCATCAGTATGAATCTTTAGTCGCAGTACACCATGCGTACTGGGATGTTGGGGGCCCATATTGAGAACCATTTCATCGATATTTACAATACTCTTATCTAATGTAGTATCCATTTATTCCCAGTATGATTTATCTTTAGGTATGGGTACGCCGTGGTAGTAATCGGCTACTTTATAATTTTTACGTAAGGGAAAACCCTCCCAATCTTCAGGAAGTAAGATTCTCTTTAATTCTGGATGTCCAATAAACTTGATGCCCATCAAATCATAGGCTTCACGCTCATGCCAATCTGCCGTTTTCCAAATGCTAGCCAATGAGGGAACGCCTTCCCCATCTACAACCACAACTCGCAATTCTACAGAATGATTATGCTTATTAGAATGGAAATTATATGCAATTGTAAAATTTTCACTATCCCCATTATCCAAAGCCGTAACACACATCAAAAAATCAAAATTTAAGTCTATGTCATTTTTGAATTTATCAGCGACAGCCAACAATGAAGCAGAAGGAACCATTATCACATTCGCCTCTGAATTTAGCACAATACCCTCAATAGTGGATATTGATTCAAAAATTTTATTCACATCCATCAACTATGCCTGCTTTCTCAATGGAGTTTCAGTCATAATTTTCTTTTGCAATTCGAGTAAGCCTTGAAGTAATGCTTCTGGGCGAGGTGGACATCCTGGAACATACACATCAACAGGAATCACTAAATCAACACCCTTTAGCACATGATATCCATGCTGCCAATAAGGGCCTCCACTGTTTGCACAGCTCCCCATAGAGATTACATATTTGGGGTCAGACATTTGCTCATATAGACGCTTTACGCGTTCTGCCATTTTTAGGGTAACAGTTCCAGCGACTATCATTACATCAGACTGCCTGGGCGACGCACGTGGCATGGCACCAAATCGTTCCAGATCGTGACGTGGTGCTGCTGCGGCCATCATCTCAATCGCACAGCATGCAAGCCCAAATTGAAAATACCATTGAGAATTGGCACGCGACCAATTAATTAAGGTATCTAATTTTTCAACAACTACATTATCTTTATCAAAACGCTCAAGAAGAGATAAATCCATTACACTTCCTCTTTTATGCTAAGTTTACTATATCGACCGTGGGCATATTTCATCTTCATTTTCACCCATCCTAAATCACCTTTAACCCATACATAGGCAAATCCAACTAAAAGGATAAGTAAAAAGATTAACATTTCTACAAATGCTAATAAGCCTAATTCCTGGAATACAACCGCCCATGGAAACATGAACACAACTTCAACATCGAAAATTATAAAAATAAGAGCAATCACATAAAATCTTACATTGAATTTTACCCATGCAGAGCCTTCAGGAACTTCTCCACATTCGTAGGATGTAAGTTTACTTCCACCCTTATTGTGCTTTGGGGATATAAGCGACTGAATAAAAAGTGGTACAACCACCATTATTATCGCAAGAATAGTATAAATAATTATCGGAGAATAGTTTAAATACATGAAATCCCAACTCTGTTACAGCGCCAAATTTACCCATCATTAAAAACATAGTGCAATACGTATTGCAGATTTTTTAAATAATTTTTTGGACTTTGTTTAAGATTATGGTTTTCGTATAAATTTTCCACATGATAAATATTCTAAATTCAATAATTATTAATACAACTACGCTTTTGCCAAAATCAATTGTGCAATTATTTGCAGGGAAATATGTGGCCGGTGAAAATCATAAAACCGCATTAAATGTGGTAAAATCATTGAATGAAAATGGATTCTCCGCAACAATTGATATTCTTGGTGAACATGTAGTAAATGAAAACGAAGCTGAAAAAATTACAACAGAATATATAGACTTGTTTGATGAAATTGCAGAAAACAAACTGGACTGCAATATCTCAATAAAACCTTCCCATATAGGGCTTGATCTGGGTGAAGGTGTCTTTCTAAGCAATCTTAAACTATTAGTTAAAAGGGCCGAATACCATGATAACTTTTTGCGTATAGACATGGAAAGTTCATCCGCAACTGATATTACCATCAAAGCGTATCGTGAAATGTTGCAGACATCAACCACTGTAGGCACTGTTTTTCAGGCATATCTGTTTAGAACATTAGATGATATAAAAAATATTCAAAATGACCAGCTGAATTTCAGATTATGTAAAGGCATTTATAAAGAATCGGAAGACATTTCAATCCAAGATAGAAAGCACATCAACGAAAATTATTTAAAAATTCTCCGCTATGCATTTACAGCAGAAAATTATGTGGGAATTGCAACTCACGATATAGACTTACTAAAGGAAATTTATTCACTTATTGATGAGTTAAATGTTTCTCCAAGCCGATTTGAATTTCAAATTTTATATGGGGTCCCCATGTCTGGATGGCTGGAAAAACATTTAGAAAATAAATTTAAAGTAAGGATATATGTTCCATTTGGACCTGATTGGTATGAATATTCGATTCGGCGATTAAAAGAAAATCCAAATATTGCTGCTTATGTAATTAAAAATTTATTCAGATAACAAAAGGGCTCCATAAAGGAACCCTTTTTTCGGAGAAAAACAACAAACACTAAAAAGTCTATTGCTTTCTTGGGCTTTTAATTTCTCAAAGGTTTACCCTTGGTAAGCATGTATTCTATTCGTGCAATAGATTTTGGCTCACCACACAAACTTACAAATGCCTCTCTTTCTATATCCAACAAGTATTGTTCATCCACGGGTGAAAACGGGCCACCCTTATCTCCACCTGTTAAAACATAGCCTAATTTCTTCGCGATATGTGCATCATGCTCGCTAATTTTTTTAGATTTCAAAAAGCCCTTAATGGAGCCATCAAGAACTAAACGGCCACTGGTACCCGGCAATTTATATGTATCAACTTTAGGAGCTACATAAGATGGCGCCATTTCAAGTACAATCTGTTTTGCGCGATGCAGTATATGGCCTCGATTAATTACAATTTCATCTGATTTCCTTAAGTAACCGTAAGCTTGTGCTTTCTTTGCAGAAGTTGCAACTTTCGCAAACCCAACAACTTCAAAAACTTTTTGAACTACAGGAAATGCTCCTGGCATTGGCGACTTAATTTTCTCAGATAAATTACGAATCATTCTAAGATTTCCTCCAGCACCAGGGATAAGTCCGACACCAACTTCTACCAATCCAATATATGATTCAGCAGCCGCAACAATTTTATCACAAGCCCCTATCACTTCAAAGCCACCGCCCAATACAAGCCCAAATGGTGCTGCCACTACCGGAAAGGATGAAAACCTTACCATTTGCGTAACATCTTGCATATGCTTGGATACTAATTCAATACCAGACCAATCTTTACGTTGAGCGGCGTTCAAGATAATGTTTAGATTTGCGCCAGCTGAAAAATTAGTACTATCACCTGAAATCACCAATCCATTATAACCATTATCTTTCACCCAACTTACAGCACTTTGCATCGATTGCATAATTGAGCCATCAATTGGATTCAAATCCGCATTTAACACAGAGTGGAATTCAAGTCCAGCGATCCCATCACCTAAATCAACTAAAGATGCAGACCAATCTTGCTTAATAATCTTATTATTTTTTTTGAGAACACTAAACGAAAACTCTTTTTCACTTTTAACAACTGGCTGATATGCATTGGATTGGGGATCATAGTAACATTCTTTTCCATCAATGTAATCATAAAATTCAGTAAATCCAGAATCAGTCATCTTATTCACCCACTCTGGAATTTTTCGGCCGTCTAATTTCATGCGTTCTATAGTTACTAATACACCTAAATCATCCCATATTTCAAATGGCCCTTTACTCCAAGCAAATCCCCATTTCATTGCATTATCAATATTTACAATATCATCGGCAATTTCTGGCAATCTATTTGCGGCGTAAAGTAATGCACGAGATGTTACTGCCCATATAAACTCACCTGCAATATCTTTGCCATTTACCAATGCATTAAATCGTTTAGCAGGATTAATATTCTCGCGTGCTATCCTAACCGAACCATATCTTGATTTAGTCTGAGGTGAATACTCCAAAGTTTTTAAATCGATAGAATGGATAACTCCCTTTTCAATTTTCTTATAGAATCCCTGCCCACTCTTTTGGCCCAACCAATTATTATCCAACATCTTAGTAATATAATTCGGAAGCTTGAATCCTTCACGTTCTTCATCCTCAAGACAATTGTCATAAGCTGTCTTCGCCACAAAGGATAAAGTATCTAAACCCACAACATCAGCCGTTCTAAAAGTGGCACTTTTGGGCCTCCCAATTAATGCACCTGTTAATGCATCCACATCTTCAATTGAGAGATTACGCTTATATGCCTCTTCTAAAGTGGCCATCATGCCAAATACGCCAATTCTATTTGCTACAAAATTTGGAGTATCCTTGGCATAAACCACTCCTTTTCCAAGCACATTTTCAAGAAAATCTGCCATTGGTTTTATGAGCGATTGATCTGTATCAGCATGTGTAATTATCTCTACCAATTTCATATATCGAGGTGGATTAAAGAAATGAGTAATAAAAAATCTTTTCTTCATTGAAGCATCCATAGTATCAACTAAAGTAGATGCAGCAAGGCCAGATGTATTAGATGTGACAATCGAATTTGGATTTACATGGGGTGAAATTCGCTTATATAAGCCATGCTTCCATTCAATTTTTTCAGCAATAACCTCTATAATCCAATCGCATTCTTTTAGCTTATAAAGATGGTCATCATAATTTAGAGGTGTTATCATTTCAACATTTTTAGGATTATAAAACGCTGCGGGTTTTATCTTTACTGTCGCTTCAACGCCTTTTTTAGCCACATCTTGAGACATGTCAAATGCATAAACTGGAATTTTTGCGTTCGTCAAATGGGCCGCAATTTGAGCCCCCATTACACCTGCACCAAGTATACCAACTCTTTTAATTTCCATGATATGATAACCCTTAATTAATTCTTTCAATAATAGTTGCAATGCCTTGGCCGCTACCAATGCACATAGTCGCAAGTCCATGAGTAGTATCATTTTGCTCCATTACATTCATCAATGTAACCAACAATCGTGCCCCAGAACATCCTAATGGATGACCTAATGCAATCGCCCCACCATTAAGATTAATTTTGTCCATATCCCAACCACCCTTACGAATCACATATAAGGACTGCGCAGCAAAAGCTTCATTTAATTCGATAGTATCAATATCTGCCATAGATAAACCGGCTTTTGACAATGCTTTTTCTGTGGCTGGCAATGGACCGGAACCCATCATGCGCCAATCTACACCAGCAACCGCCCTACTTTTAATTCTAAATTTTGCTTTTACGCCACTCGCTTCAGCCAATGTATTTGAAGTAATTAATAAAGACGCTGCTCCAAAAGAAACTGGACTTGAAGTAGCTGCTGTAATACTTCCATCTGCATCAAATGCCGGATCTAATGATTTTATTTTTTCTAAATTTGGCTCACGGGGTCCTTCATCTGCTGAGACTGTTGCACCATTAAACTCTATTGGTACTATTTCATTGTCAAATCGACCTACGGCAATTGCATTTAAAGCCTTTTCATGTGAATGCATAGCAAACGCTTCCTGATTATCTCGGGATATGTCCAATTCTTGTGCAAGGTTTTCAGCCGTTTCCCCCATTCCGATATAATATTCATTCTCATATAATGTGGGGTTAAAACTGGGATTAAATCCACCCATAGGTACACTAAACATATCTTCCACGCCAGCAGCAATTCCGCACTCATAATCACCACTTAGTACGGCTTGACTTACTTGATGTGCTGCATCCATTGATGAACCACAAAATCTATTTACAATCTTTGCGGCAGACTCCATTGGTAAATCAGCTAATATAGAAATGCCTTTTGCCATCAGCATTCCCTGTGGACCTTCTGGAAAAGCGCATCCAACCACTAAATCATCAACTAAATCTTTTGAAATTTCAGGATTCCTCCCGACTAATTCCTTTATTACAATAGCTGCGAGATCATCTGAACGCATGCCCAGTAAGGGGCTATTTTTTAGAACAATTGGGCTTCTTGCACCATCAATTATTACTGAATATTTTTCGTTTGACATTTATAATTCCTCTTAATCTAGGTAATATTTATTATACTTGAATAATGAGCTAACAACTGCTTTCTTTAAATGAATTCTATCACTAGAATAATTTAATTTTATAAGCCATGAATTAAAAGTATCTAGCTTTTCTGTATTATTTTCTATTGAATCTAAATAACCTAAAATATCAATGGATCTATTTTTAACTATATCTAATTGATCTGTAATGGAGAGTAAAAACACTTCTCTAACTTCATCTTTATGCTTTCCAGCTTCTAACTGGTTATAACGTTTGAAACATGTATCCATTATACTTAATGAAATAACCAAATCTGCAAACGGTTCTAATAACCATTGTTCATTTTTTAAATCTTGTCCATATTTTAGAATGAGCTCATTTAATGTGAAAGCCATGGCAGATCGTGTAAACTCAACCACTTCAGCCTCTCGCTTTAGTGGCTCATCATCGGAAATATTAATTACTGGAATCCAATTTTCTGAACGATCTAGAATTAAGTCCCGAAGTGGCATTTCTTCCATAATTGCTTTTTTCAAGGTATAGCCAGAAATAATAGTTCTATTAATTTCATTAGTGCCTTCAAAAATTCGATTAATTCTTTCATCACGATACATTCCAGCCATACCATATTCTTCAATAAATCCTGCACCACCAAGAATTTGAACACCTTCATCTACATTATAAGCCAGTGCATCAGAACCTAATATTTTACAAATTGATGCCTCTACTCCATGATCTTCAATAGCCTTTTGAACATTTACATAATAATCCCCAGCTGACTTGTCACAATTTTCTAACTGTGCATCAATAGAACCGGAAGTCATGTAATTAACAGAGTCAGCTTCCCATGCTCGAACAATCATATTGGCAAATTTATTTTGAATCATACCAAACTCTGAAATTGGACGACTAAACTGCTCTCGTTCATTTGCATAATCTAATGCCGCATTTAAGGTGTATTTTGAGCCCGCAGCTGTAGTTACACCTAATTTATATCTTCCAACATAAAGTACATTAAATGCAATGGGGCCACCTTGCCCAACTTTTCCTAGTACATTTTCTACGGGAACTTTGCAATTTTCAAAAAAGAAGGTGGTAGTTGATGAGCCCTTTATACCCATTTTCTTTTCTTCGGCACCTACAACCCAACCATCACAATCCTTATCAAGAATAAAGGCAGTATATTTACCCTCTACATTGGCAAAAGTAACACAAACATCTGCCCACCCTCCATTTGTAACATAAATTTTCTGACCATTTAATAAGTAATGTTTACCATCCTCGGATAATGTGGCAGTGGTTTTACCTGAAAGTGCATCTGAGCCAGCTCCAGGCTCTGTCAAGGAGTAACAGGCCATGTATTCGCCAGTTGCCATCTTCGTTAAATATTTTTCTTTTTGTGCTTTATTTCCATACCAAATTATAGGTAAAGAGGCAATTCCTGTATGTGCAGATGCAGTTACCATTATTGATGCGCTACGCCCTTCAGATAATCTGTCTGCTACTATACAAGATGTAGTTTTATCTAGTCCTAAACCAGCAAATTCTTCTGGTGCATCAACTCCCAAAAATCCTAATTCGCCCATTTCTTTGAAAATTTCAATGGATAATTCTTTATTAAATACATTCAATTCTTTATGGATGGGCAATATTCGATTTAATGCAAAATCTTTTGCAGCAGATTCAAACATTTTATGATCTTCTGAAAATAGTTCCCGAGAAAACACTTCCCCCTTATCAACTGAGGTCACTAAAAATGCACCGCCTCTTCCCTCAATTTTTTCAGCAGTAATTGGACTTCCTGAAAATAGTAATGTTTCAGTTGATTCTACTGCCTTTTTCAATTCTGTTGTTTCATTCATAATAAACTCACTTTTTAATACTTTTAATTAAAATATTTATAGATTCTTCAATGTATTTCTCAGGTGAAACTTGATCCGTACCAAAAATACAAAACCAATTAATTCCCTGAAAACCCGTCAAAAGAATTAATGAAACCGCCTTTGTATCTATATCTTTAAATTCACCAGTTCTAATTCCTTTTTGAAGCACCAACTCAAAAAGATTTAATAATTTCCTGTAAAGACTTTTGGATCTTTCTTTAATTTCATCATCTTGATTAGAAAGTGCCCAAAATTCAACTTCAGCTAAAAAGACATATTTTTTTTCTTTAAATACATCCAAAACCGCTGAAGCAAAATCTCTTAGTGTATCAGATGCAGATCTATGTACACTACTTCCACTGTAAAAATCGGGGAAACAATAAATCTCCCAATGATCAATTAACGCAATAAATAAATCTTTCTTAGATGGATAATGATGATATAAAGCTCCTTTGCTCAATCCAGATTTTAGCACAATGTCATCCATTCGGGTATTCGCATAGCCATTAATAACAAACACCTCCATGGCTGCCTCTAATATTTGATACTGTCTCTCTTCTTTAGATTTGTTTTCTGCCATAATTCATACCGACTAGTCGGTTTAATTTATATCTAAACATTTATTCTACACAATGATTTATTTATTCTTATTTTAAATTATAAATTATATTGTTTGAACTGTCTGAGAATTGGGTTATTATTCTGCTGGGTAGCGAGTGAAATGTAGGATATGTCAATTCTTGTAATTGTATTGCATCTTTCCGAAGGTGTTTACTTGATTGCACTAAAAAATCATTTACCTTATGTTGATATCTTCTATCATCTAATAAGTTTATAGTGGCAGTAAGTATGCCAAATTCTGCTTTGCCATCCCCCACTAACTTTTTGATTAATTTTTGTATGGATATATTGGAATCATCTCTCATTTCAAATTCAATGAATTGTTCTTCAATTTTTGATAATGCCATCAGGAAATCAGCAGCTCTTGGGGTGGATTGGAATTCATTGTTACGGATATTTTTTCTACATTGAGTCATTCTTGAATTGAAAATATTTGAATTTATTGAAGGTAAGAATTTATAAATGTGAACAAATTGTGGCGATGAATACTTTTCAATATTTTTCAATAGACTTGCTTTTTCACTTCGAGTAATTTGAAATTCATACTCACTAATTGAGAAATCAATATTAATCAAATTACTTAATTCATTCAACTCCATCGCTATTTGATTTTGAATTACATTTAATTGAGAATCAATAGTCTTATTTAAGAGTATATATATTGCCTGAGAGCCCTCCATTGCATCATAGTATGGATTCACGCCATATTTCATTACATCAATAATATCACTTACAATCACGGTTACATCATTCAGAAAGTGAGCATATAATAAAGTGCAAAATTGCAAGGATCTTTTTATTTCTAGCTTCATTAAGGTTGAATCAGTAGAGATATCACTGAGTAAAATATTTTCAATATATGATGAATATTCAGTTAATAATTCAGTCATATCATGAGAAGTAAAAATTAAATTGTATCTTTCGAAAGTCTGATCGGAAACTCTAAATGGTGTATAATCCATTTGAAATTTGTTTAATTCACCTGTAGTTAGAAAATTAATCCATTCAGGGTAATCTAACAATCTCAACTCAAGTGAAGTGTAGAGTTCTTTAATTTGATTAATTTCGCCCTTAATTTTAACTTGAAAGCCTTTAACGGGTATCCACTTTGATTTACGATCATTTTGAATAAAAGTAGTTAGCAGAACCACGAAAATGGAAAACGTAATTAATAATATTATTTTATTGGATTTATTGGCCATCAAATGAGTTATCAATAATAAATTACAACATTAAATTTTACATAAATTATACAGATAAATTATAAGACTTTCATCATCATCTTCGAGGTTTGATTGAAAAAATATATTCTTGCAATAGATGCCGGAACAACTGGCATTACCCTACTTCTTTTTGATAAGGAAGCTCAAGTTGTTAAAAAAGCATATTCAGAATTCACACAAATTTATCCAAAACCAGGCTGGGTAGAGCATAATCCCATTGAAATTTGGGAGACTACACTTGGCTTATTACACGAACTCACTAAGGGAATTGACATAAAATCTATCGCAAGTCTAGGTATTACCAATCAGCGCGAAACTACAGTGATTTGGGATAAATCAACATCAATACCTATCTATAATGCAATTGTATGGCA
>JABHHG010000090.1 GCA_018671635.1 Fidelibacterota bacterium
ATGTTACCATTGTTATACGGGATTGGATGTTTATTATTAGTTTTTTACATGAGGGAGGATTTGTAATGATATTTGTTCCTGCAGTTATAAATAAAGATGAATATTGCAAAGTATGTAATAATGTATTACATGACGAAATCCACGAAGAATTAACAAATGATGGTTTTTGTTCATACCATTGTGAAGATGAATATTACGATCTATTAGAAGACCGTTATAAAGGCTTTGATAGATGGGATTCTAATGAAGGGAGGCCATTCTAATGAAATTGATATATACAAATGATAATGAAGAAGTAACAATAGGCGATATGGTTGACATTCGAGGAATAAAACATCAAATAGTCGATATAACACCACCACATAAACCATCATCTTCTGGGCATGTGTACGTTAAAAGATTAGCTGATCTTGACTCTGATTTTAGTAATAAATACTATGTTGGAGTTATTGGGGCAGAATGGATTGATCGGGAGGATCAAGAATGAGTAAATTAAATGACTTATTAGAATCTGAAGGTTTTGAAGATATAATTGAATTTGCTGAAACATATGTATTAGAATCAATAGTTCCAGGAATATGCATGAATCCTGCATGTTCTAATGTTTATGAATACGAACCAGATCAAAATGAAGGATGGTGTGATTGTTGTGCATCTAACACTGTTAAATCAGGTTTAATATTAGCTGGTATGATATAACATACAATTCCAAATATTGGGTTTATATGGGCAGACTCTACATCAGCCCAAACCCTTTATTTGCAATGGTTTACATTTTAACCAATTTTTCAATTTAGGAACTCTTGAGAACTTTAAACCCACAAACCCTTATTTTACAATGGAATTCCAAATTCCCAAAGTTCTCACGCTACCTACCCCTTTTCCCATACAAATGGGCGATTCTTCTATACTTCCTACAAGTTATAGATGGTATAGTAGAGTTCTTTCTTTATTTAAAAAATATTTTTTAATAAGATAAAGAACAGCCTAGTTATAGAGGAGTACTAGAATTAAAGCATCTAAAAAGGCCATAAAAAGAGGGAGGGGCAATGGGAACTTTCAGAACTTTAAACATCATTGATTTATAAGGATTTAGCGGTTTAAAGTTCCTAAAAGTTCCTAAAATACAAAATAACCAAAACACCTAAACCCATGATTTTAAACGATTTATTCACATTTTACATTAACCCACATAATCAAAATATCCAGAACTCACAGGAGAAACCAATGAACATTTTTGTATTAGACAATGATATAAACACTTGTGCTAAATATCATTGTGATAAACATGTTATTAAAATGATACTAGAATCAGCCCAAATGCTGTCAAGTGTTGTTAGATTAAATGGTCATGATATTGGTTACAAATTAACACATCAAAACCACCCTTGTACTATTTGGGCTAGGAAATCCTTATCAAATTATTTATGGTTATTTCAACTAACCGATAGTTTAAATTCTGAATATCGTTACCGTTATAGCAAAGCAATAAATCATAAATCATATGATATGATAAAAACACTTCCTCTTCCAAAATTACCTACCATTGGCTTAACTCCATTTGCTCAAGCCATGCCTGACCAGTATAGAAATACCGATCCTATTAAAGCATACCGTGATTATTACATTAATGAAAAGTCTAATATTTTAACTTGGACTAAACGACAAACTCCAACATGGGTGAATTTATGAGCACATATGATTCAGATTCTGAAAATGACTATTTCGATGATTGGTTAGATGAAAACAGTTGGACTAATCTAGGCAATGAGTTTTATGAATGTCCTGGTGGACACATCTACCATGAAAGCGAAGTAACAGAATTATACAATGAAGCCAAAAACATTGAAGAAGCAGATCTTCCTGATGGTTTCATGTCAAAATTAACCATTGAAGAAGGAAAGTAAAAATGAGAAGTTGTAAAAATGATATATCATATATGGTTGAGATTGGAAGAACCATGAGATATAAAGAGATATTTATTAGATGTGGTAACACAGACCCATATGGTGAGAGTGCTATTTGTGAAGAATGCAAAAATGATCCAAAAATTATGCAATCAATTCAAAACCACAAAGCCAATGTAGAAGCAGATAACGCATGGAATAAATCTGCAGGTTTTGGAGAACTTTAAAAAGGAGAAATAAAAAATGAAACATTTCTACGCACATCTATCAGCATCATCAAAAAGTGACAGAACAGTATCTGCATCTAAAAAAGAATCAATCCAAGCCCACATCAGAACATATGAAAATGGAATCTTTGTTTCAATGTATCATGAAAATGACAAAGATATATTCCTAATCTACAAAACAGGCGGAACCCTTGGAGACAGAACAGGATCAAAAATGAAATTAATCAAACAGATAGAAATTGATAACATTGAGAAATGAGGTATTACCACATGGCCTATTTGGGCATAAAAACTATTTTCAATAAATCGACCAAACCCTTTAAATACAAGGACTTACAACCCCCATAAAGATTTGACATCCCAAAAAAACAATGGTATACTCATTAATAAATTGAAAAGCAAAATTTAAACTAAACCAATAAAATTAAATTCCCCCGATAATGAAAATTTCTAAACTTGGTTTTATAGATTTTAATAATAAATTTGAAGACGGTGGAACAATTGATGGTGATCTCCCATCTTGGACAGACTTCCCATCAATCTCCCCCAGAACTCCACTCCCACCTCCACGATTAACAGATCAACTTCTCCCTCCTTATTCTCTACTTTTCCATGAGAGATTAGAATCAATAAGAAATCTCATATGGAAAACAACTTCTTCTTCAACTAAGAAGAAAGCACCATCAAACCAAAAAGCTAAATTAAGAAAAGCAATTCTAAACTGTCCACCAGAAGAAATGCTTGCTCTCTTAAAAGCTCAAGGTTTGCTTAATGATGATGAACCAATCTCAACAGCCACAAAACTAAAGCCG
>JABHHG010000211.1 GCA_018671635.1 Fidelibacterota bacterium
GGCTCAGGGGTAAATGTGGAGGTGAGTCCTGACTCAAAACGATTACAATTATTAACTCGATTTGAACCGTGGGCGGGTGCTGATTATTCTGATTTAAAGTTGCTAATCAAGGCAAAAGGGAAATGTACTACGGACCATATTTCAATGGCAGGACCATGGCTTACCTATCGTGGACATTTAGATAATATTTCTAATAATTTGCTCTTAGGTGCAGTGAATGCATTTAATGATAAACCGAATTCAGTTAAAAATTTCTTAACTGGTGACTATGATTCTACCCCCAAAGTGGCCCGTGCGTACAGAGATGGCGGTGTTGCATCAATTGTGGTCGGTGATGGGAATTACGGCGAAGGTTCATCACGTGAGCATGCCGCGATGGAGCCGCGTCACATGGGTGTGAAAGCCGTTGTGGTGAAGTCATTTGCGCGTATCCATGAAACCAATTTAAAGAAACAAGGTGTGTTGGCATTGCTATTTAATGATAAGTCCGATTACGATGTAATTCAGGAAGATGATTCTTTTGAGATAAAAGGACTTACATCATTTGCGCCCAATGTACCATTGATTTTAGTGGCAACCCATAGTGATGGTTCTGTTGACGAAATTGTTGTGAACCATACATTTAATGAGAATCAAATTGAATGGTTCAAGGCAGGAAGTGCATTAAATTTAATTTCGCAACGATCGGGTGTGAATGCCTAACGTTGAAAAAATAGCTTTAATTACGGGTGCATCTTCAGGGATTGGTGCTGCACTTTCACGAAACTTATGTGAAAAAGGTTACCGATGTATTCTTGCAGCACGATCATCGGAAAAGTTAGAAAAATTAGCCCAATCATTACGAAATGACGGCTTTAATTGTTCTGTTGTAATTGTGGATGTGAGCAGTGAGTCCTCAGTGGATGCATTATTTGAGGCTTCTGCAAAAATTGGTCATGTATCACTGGTGATAAATAATGCAGGTTTAGGTATTTTCTCAAAGATTGAAGAGTCCTCCGTTGACGATTGGGATGCTCAAATTAATGTGAATCTTCGCGGGGCATTTTTAGTGTCTCGAAAATTTATACCTTCAATGCAATCTCAAAAAAGTGGAATATTAGTATTCATGAATTCTGTCGCAGGAAACTTTGGTTATCCTTACTCGGCAGCGTATGTGGCTTCTAAATTTGGGTTAAGAGGCCTTTCTGACAGCTTGCGAAATGAACTACGCAAAGATAGCATTAAAGTGATTTCAGTTCATCCAGGTGCAATTAATACCAGTTTTTGGGATGATATTAATGTTGATTTCCCTCGTGAAGAGATGTTGGCTCCTGAAGCAATTGCCAGTTCTGTGGTACATGCTATTGATGCGCCAGATGCAACGGTAATTGAAAATTTAACCATCCGAAGAGTGGGGGGTGATTTTTAATTGAATTTATGTATTCTATTTATCTTGCAGGGAAATGTAATGAGTTTTAAATTTTCAGGCTCTAATTGAGCACGTTTTTTGAGAATTGATGGATGTTTGAGCAACTACAAGAAAGACTGTCAGGTGTTTTAAAGACAATTCGGGGTCAGGGAAAGATTACCGAAAATAATATTTCTCAGGCAATGAGAGATGTTCGTCGAGCCTTATTAGAAGCAGATGTAAATTTTAAAGTAGCCAAGGCTTTTGTGAACAGAGTTCAAAAGAGGGCTGAAGGTGAAAAGGTATTTAATTCAGTATCTCCAGGTCAGCAATTTGTTAAGTTAATTCAAGATGAATTGGTTGAAATCTTAGGTGGTGACACCGAAGAGTTAAATTTTAAATCTTCAGGAATAACTGTCATTTTAATGGCAGGACTTCAAGGTTCTGGAAAGACTACTACATCTGCAAAGTTAGCTTGCTTGCTCAAAAAAAAGCAAAATAGAAAACCATTCTTGATTGCAGCAGATTTACAACGACCAGCCGCTATTGATCAGCTTGAAGTATTGGGACGCCAAATTGATGTTCCCGTTTATGCTGAGCGAATCAATGATGCGGTTCCCGTAGTAAAGGCTGGACTTAAACACGCAGAGACCTTAGACGTTGATACTGTTTTGATTGATACGGCAGGGCGTTTACATGTAGATGATGAATTGATGGCTGAGCTGAAAAGTATTGTGTCCATTGCATCACCTGATGAAATTTTATATGTGGCTGATGGAATGACTGGGCAAGATGCCGTTACATCATCATCAGCTTTTTCAGAATCGATTTCAGTTTCTGGAATAGTACTTACCAAAATGGATGGGGATTCTCGCGGTGGTTCAGCTTTGTCAATCCGTGAGGTGACTCAAAAGCCTATCAAGTTTTTAGGAATGGGTGAGTCTATTGATGCTATTGAGGTTTTTCATCCCAGTCGTTTAGCACAACGAATTTTAGGGATGGGTGATGTAGTTTCACTTGTTGAGAAAGCACAAGATGCTTTTGATGAGACGTCTGCAATGCAAATGCAGAAAAAGATGCTCGGAAATACTTTCTCATTGGCTGATTTTAAAGATCAGTTGAAACAAGTAAAAAAGATGGGGTCAATATCTCAAATGATGAGTATGATTCCAGGAGCATCCAAGTTAAAAGGTATGGAGATGGATGATCGGCAACTCATTTGGACTGAGGCGATTATTGATTCTATGACTCCAACTGAGCGTGAACGACCTGAATTGATTAATGGTTCACGAAGAAAAAGAATAGCAAAAGGAGCTGGTAGAAGTGTGCAAGAAGTAAACCAGCTATTAAAACAGTTCTCGCAAATGAGAACAATGATGAAGAAGTTTGGAAAAATGGGAAAAGGTAAATTCCCAATTGGATTATAAATAAGGAGATGGCTTTTTGGCTGTACATATCAGATTAAAAAGACAAGGACGCAAAAAGCGCCCATTTTATCGTGTTATTGCTATTGATTCACGGTCACATCGTGAAGGTAGAGAAATTGAACGTTTAGGTTGGTATGATCCTATAAAGGAAGGACTTTCTGTTGAATTTAAAGAAGACAGAATTTTCCATTGGCTGGGCCAGGGTGCAATTCCTACAGACACAGTTAACAGCTTAATGCGTCAAAAAGGTTTAGCGCATAAGTGGCATCTAATGAGCACTGGTGTTGCTGAAGATCAAATCGCAACGGAAATGGAAGCATGGGCTGCGCGTCAACTAGAAAAAATTGAAAGAGCTGCAGCAAAGAAAGCTGAAAAGAAGGCCAAAAAGAAGGCTGAGGTCTCTGTTA
>JABHHG010000048.1 GCA_018671635.1 Fidelibacterota bacterium
CGCTTATAGTCACCAATATCAAATAAAATAGTTACATCGACTTTATTTAACCATTCATCATGATTCGTTGAATATGTTTCGATAATTCCATCTGGATCTATACAATCATAAATTTCAGGCATATGAGAAATATTAATAATTCTACATTCCTTGCCGATATTTTTCAAATGATAATAAAAACCAATTTCTGAACCGAGCCCATCTCCATCAGGATTAAAATGAGTTGATAAAAGAATGCTCCCAGATTTGTCAATCAAATCAGTTAATTCATCCCAAGATTTTTTAAGATTTGTAGTCATATTTATGTATGAAATTTACAGAGTGATTGCACTAGAATACAATGTAGGATATTTATTTTAAAGTTGGAATAACCAAAACTGGGCAATTAGCAGATTTAATAACATTCGAAGCCGTAGTGCCCAAAAAATAATCTGACACTTGATCAGCTCCATTTGTCCCCATTACTATTAAATCAACATGAAGTTCATTTGCCATACTAAGAATGACTTTTTCAGGAGTTCCTTCTCTCAATAAAAATTCGTAATGAGTAGTTACATCTAAATCATCAACAATTTCAGAAATACGTGATTTTATATTTTCTGCTAATGCTTTGTTTTCATCCATTCTTTTTTTAACGCTTATACGACTCATTAACCTCTCTTCAGGAGAATTTAAATTTAATTGAGAATTTAAAATATATAATTTCGCACTAAAATATTCAGTTAATGAAAATGCTGATTTTATAGCAATAATTGAGCGAGGGCTTATATCTGTAGCGCATAGAATATTTTTATACATTTTTTCTCCTAAAAGAATAGCATTGAAATGAAAATGAAAACAGGTATCAAGATTAATGTCGACCAAACCATGTATCCGAAGAAACTGGGCATTTCTATACCATTTTCTTCAGCAATGGCTCTAACCATAAAATTGGGAGCATTTCCAATATATGTATTTGCGCCCATAAAAACGGCTCCACATGAAATTGCCAATAATGTATTTGAATGTGTAGTCATTAATTCCATAGCATTTCCACCTGCTGCATTAAAAAAGACTAAGTATGTGGGCGCATTATCTAAAAATGATGATAAGATTCCTGTCAACCAAAAATACATCATATTATTTGGACTTCCATCTATATTTTGGGTAGAATCTACAATGACAGCTAACGCCCCATCAGAGCCGGCTTTCAATATTGCAATCGCAGGAATAATGGTAATGAAAATTCCTACAAATAATTTTGCTACTTCCTCAATGGGAAACCACGTAAATCCATTTGCTGATCGAATTTCTATTTTTGTATATTTCACACTCAAAAAAGTCAAGCCTAAAAGCGCTACATCTCTAACAATATTTTGAAGTTCCAAATGAATATGCATAAAATTTATATACATATGGGGCTTCCAAATACCACTTAATAATACAAAAAATATTACGCCCAATAAAAACAGGAGATTAATCTTTCCATCTAAAGAAATTTTCTCTTTTTCACCTTTCTTAGAGGGCATTTGATGAACTTCTTTTTTATAGTAAAAATTATCTACTGTATAAAAAATAATTATTAACATCGATGCTGCAATAAGCATTGGATATAACAAATTTGTAGTTGTCCAGAAGAAATCTACACCTTTTAGGAAACCTAAAAATAATGGAGGGTCCCCAAGCGGGCTTAATGAACCCCCAATATTTGCCACCAAAAATATAAAAAACACAAATATGTGTACTTTCTTTTTACGCCATTTGTTGGCCCTTATTAACGGTCTTATCAATAGCATAGCAGCACCAGTGGTGCCCATCCAAGAAGCGATTGCAGTACCAATTAATAAGAATATTGTATTTAGGATGGGCGAACCAATCAATGAACCTTTTAATCGAATTCCACCCGAGATTACAAACAATGCTAATAATAGTAATATAAATGGAATGTATTCTAACAATAGTACATGAAATAGCTCAGTAAATGCAATTTGGGTGCCAAATGAATACCAGAATGGAATAAAAAATAATATGGACCACAAAGCAGATATTTTTCCAAAGTTATACTCCCAGAAATGTGGATTCACGAGAGGCAATACTGCAATGGACAATAATATACCTGCAAACGGCAATACTGAGAATAAAGGTAATTGTCCTAATTCAGATCCACTGGCAAAAAGATTGGAAAATAAAATTCCAATTAATATTGATATTTTGTAAAATTTATTCATTTATTCTCGTATATATTCATTTTATTAAAAACTGATAAAGGCGTAATTTTGACTTACATGAATACATTCTTTATTACCTTTTTTGTTTTATCAATTGCCATATTTTTCATGAGTGTTGGCACTATGTTTTTTAATCTCCGATTAAAGGGATCTTGCGGTGGTGATAAAGAAGTTTGCATTTGTTCTCCTGAAGAACGAGAAAAATGCCTCGTTAAAATTACCACACCATAACTCACTCTAACAAAAATTCCCCAAACCCTGAGCTCATAAAAGTTTTAAAATTGCCATTTTCAACACGCTCTATTAAAAGACACTCAACACCACTATTATTTTCTATAAAACCTAATGCATCATTAGTACCCATTGTCAATAATGCGGTTGCAATACCATCAGCCTTCATGCATGTAGATGATATGACCGTGGCACTTGCTAATGAATGCTCAATAGGCCTCCCTGATTTGGGATTCATAATATGAGAATAAGTTTTCCCACTATAAGAAAAATAATTTCTGTAATCGCCTGATGTAGCCATTGCCCTGTCACTAATATTAGCAATTTTACTTAATGACCGTGACTCAAAATCAGGTAATTCAATTCCAATCTGCCAAAATATACTTTTGTCATTTTTCCCAGAGCAATAAACCTCGCCACCAATTTCAACCATAAAATTACTAAATCCAAATGAAGTAATTAGTGAGGATACAGCATCAACGGCTAATCCTTTTGCAATGGCATTGACATCAATTTGCATATAGGGGTTATTTTTTTGTAATTTTCCTTCAACTAATCCCCATGTATCACGACCAATATGATCTAACAATTCACTAATCTCAACTTCATTGGGTGGTAACCATTCATCATTATAATTACTAAATCCCCATAATTGAATAAGGGGCCCTACGGTTATATCAAATAACCCTGAAGTTGAATTTGCCAACGCTTCAGAAAATTCAAGTACTGATAAAAATTCTTTTGATGGGATAATACTTTTCGTACTCGATCGATTGAATATTGAAATCTCACTGTCAGGGATATAGGTAGACATTTGCTCATTAATAGATATTAAGACTGAATCAATCTTCAATTGAAGTTGATTAGATGATATTATATGTCTATCAAAATCAATTACTTTAATTAAATAGGTAGTCCCCATTGTTTTACCGTTTAATTGGATATTTCCACTATCCCTAGAATCACATGACATAAATATTAAAGAGATAAAAAAAAGAAAGTTCGATAAATAATACCGAACCTTCTTGAAGTAAATTAATTTATTTTTATACCTATCCACCAAAGTCGTCAAAATCAATCATCTCTTTTTCTACACCAATATCATTTAGCATCTTCTGTACAGCGGAATTCATCATAGGTGGGCCACACATATAATATTCAATATCTGTTGGGTCATCATGGCTATTAAGATAGTTTTCTTGAACAACCTGATGAATGAAGCCGGTATGCCCACTCCAATTCTCTTTTGGTAATGGATCCGATAGCGCAACATGATATGAAAAATTAGGGAATTTAGATTCTATTTCCTTAAACTCCTTATCGTAGAACATCTCTCTGCTTGACCTAGCACCATACCAATACGAAACCTTTCTATTTGTTTTTAAAGTATCGAATAGATGGAATATATGAGAGCGTAAAGGCGCCATCCCAGCACCACCCCCAATATAAACCATTTCCCTATCAGTATCTTTTATAAAAAAGTCACCAAATGGACCAGATATACTTACTTTATCTCCAGGTTTCAAATTGAAAATATATGACGAAGCTATTCCAGGAGGGGCATCCCATTGACGGGGAGGAGGATGGGCTATCCTGACATTAAGCATAACTATATTTCCTTCTGCTGGATGGTTTGCCATTGAATAAGCTCTATATTCACCTTCAATTTCATTCTTGGCAACCAAATCCCACATCTTAAACTTATCCCAATCTTCATGATATTCAGATTCAACTTTAAATTGTGAATACTCTAATTTATATTTGGGTATATCTATTTGAATGTATCCCCCTGATTCAAAAGGAAGAGTTTCTCCATCGGGTAATTCTAAAATCAATTCTTTTATAAATGTTGCTACATTATTATTACTTCTAACTTTACATTCATACTTTTTAATTGAAAAAATTTCATGTGGAATTTGAATCTCCATATCTTGCTTAACTTTGACCTGGCAAGCTAAACGCCAATTATCTTTTGCATCGTTTCGGGAAATATGACCAAGCTCAGTAGGTAAAATTTGACCTCCTCCAGAATTCACCTGACACAGACACATGGCGCAAGTACCACCACCACCACACG
>JABHHG010000092.1 GCA_018671635.1 Fidelibacterota bacterium
AATAATTCATTCTGAAACACAAAAATATGGGGTACTTCTCCCACATCAGCTACCGGTGTAATTAGACCAAACATTCCCTTTTTCTGAAAAATTCTCATGAGAGGTGTTGGGTAAACAAAGCGGTGTCGTGAAGTTATACCATATTTTTCATATTTAATTTTTAAACTGAAATTGGGCATGGTAAACATTGAAATGGGATGAGTGGATAGTTCAATATTTTCTGAGTAGCCCCATTGAAGTGGTTGAAATAATCCAATCTTATGGTCACCTTTTTCTAATAGATGTGCAGACTCAGCAGATGCTAATCCGTTGGAAACCAATAATATTAAAACTGTTAATTTCAATATTCTCATTCTGGTAAAACCAATGTTACTGAAACAGGCGCATGATCAGATAAGTAGAACTGATCTTGATGGGTAATTCCATTTTCTAATTCACCCGATGAAAATATATAATCTAATTTTCGATTCAAAGGACCATCTAATTCTACATAATCCTCGGAAGTTATCCACGTACTGTGGGTAAAATTTTCAGGAGAATTAGTTTCAGTCAATTGGATGGCTGAACTAAAGTTATACAAAGGTGTTAAAAATTCTTCTTCTCCCTCAAGATGACTAAAATAACTACCTTGATAAATTAAATTATTTTTAAAATCATCATCACATACATCATCCGCACATTTATCTACTTCACAAAAGTCACGCTCATTTCCCACATAAGCTGAAGTGAGTGCATTCAAATCACCACCCGCTACAAATATTTCATCATCTCCAAATGACTCAAGAACTTCATAAAATCTATCAATATGTTTTTGTTTGGTATCATCCGTAGCAAATGCAGTAGTGTGGGTACATAGGGCATAGATTTCTTCTTCATTGATATTGATTTTTGCTTTGAGAATATTTCTACGCAAATAGAAATATTGGGTAAGTCCATCTTGGTCTCCACGCAATGGAAGCTGTATTCGTTCAGCATTTTCGATTGGCCATTTTGACAATATGGCATTACCCGCATCCACTTTCCCAAGGCCATCACTGGGTATAAAATCTGCTTGCCACATGGATGCATACACACCATAATTAAACTCTGTATGGTCTAGTATCCATTGAACTTGGTCCAGATAGCCTGTTCGCTTTGAGGATACATCTACTTCTTGTAAAAGTAAAATATCTGGGTTTTTTCCATTAATGAAATCTGCTATATGTTCCAATGTGGGTAAAACTTCATTCTCAGAGAGTATTACCCTATCCCCACATGAATCACCAAACCAAGGTATCCGCCCGGCTCCAAAACGAATATTCCATGTCATCACGTTTATTAGGGAGTCCGGTAAACCTATCGGGATATTAACAGAGGATGCTGTATAAAAAACCGCCTCTTCTGAATCTTCAAACTGAGTGACAAAGGGGTCACATGACCATATGAACACCCCAATAATAAGGAGGAATAATTTCAGATTAGAATTTCCAATAAAAGCCTACCCAGGGTTTTTGAAAATGAATACCAAAACGAAAGGATTCATTGAACGCATACATAAATCCAAAATCTAGATGGAGTGAACTAAAATCTTCTTTCATTACTTCACTATCTGAAAATTCTGATAATCCATCATTCAAATTGTCGGGATGATCCTCACTACGTAATCCGCTATCCCAAATTTCAACATACCAAGGGTCATAAAAAAATTCGCCAATCATCTTTAACTTACGATTAATATCAACATCAATACCATAGTATGCTCGATAAAATATATTACCCTCAGAGGTATTTGCATATTGGATGTTAGCACCAATCGTATGTGATATTCTTCCCTTTAAATTATCTCTAGCCTTAGAATATGTATATGCCCCAAAAATCTCAATCATCTGATAAGATTCTCCCTCATTATTCCAACCATAATCATTACTATTAGTTTGATAAGAAGGTGAATTATTAAAATAATCGCCTACCTCCGCAGATTCATATTCAGTATTTTCTTGGATTGTAGGTCCTTCCTCTTCTAACTGTAACCAACCTCCCCAATATTTATCCTTGTAAATAGTTTCGCTTTGTTTTTGATAACACCAATCTGTCTCTTCTGAATTATTATATTCGTCACATGACCCACTGGGAGCTGTTATCCATTCACCTTCAAAGATAGGCACATCTTCAATCTTCCCACTTTTCCAAACATATTTATCACTAGCACTCCATCTTGAATGAATATGTGCACCAATTGATAAGGACTGTTGTTTTTCCCAATTTCCCTTTTCAAAAACTTGAAATTTCGGTCTAAGATTTAAGTCTCCCCCAAAAAAGTTCCACCATTTAGAACTAATTTGAAGTTTATCCGAAACGCCAAATCCAAATGATAGACCACTTAAATATAGTGTTCCTTGATCCAAAGTATATCCAGTTGGATCAAAGAAAAGGTCAATTAATTGTTCCTCACCCAGTGAAAAATCAGAGTCTTTATCCATAGTATGGCCACCAAATAATAATCCTGATAGCCCAAGAGGTCTTTGTGGGTAGTACAATGGTTGAATTTGCTTATCTTCTACTTTTTTACCTTTTTCGGTAATGGACTCTACATCAGATTTATTTAATTCAACTTCTCCATAATTGGTTTTAAGGCGAATTATATTATCATCTTCAAATATTTTCTCACCAAAAATAGAATCCCCTGAATTAAGTTCAATCTTATATATTTTAGCAAGGATATCAGCCTTAGAAATGGTTATTACGCCAAATTGGGTTTCTATTTTGATTTCAGTCTCAGTTTCTGAGAGTACAGTACCATTTATTGTTGAACCATCCTTTAGCTCATAAAAATTCTGAGCAGAAAGTAATGATAAAATTAATAATGAAGTGGTAAATAGTAAGCGCATTGATATTTCCTTATTGAATTCTATTTATCAAATATACATCTTTATTAATATTGATGAACATATTTTTTATCCTCATGAATATCCGTAATTTTACCTATTCATGTTTAAGAAAATTTTAATTGCAAACCGAGGTGAAATCGCCGTTAGGGTCATTAGATCTTGTGAGGAAATGGGGATTCAAACGGTTGCCATCTATTCAGAGGCAGATCGTTTAGCCCCTCATGTTTTAAAAGCCACCGAGGCTTACTGCGTGGGCCCCGCCCCATCTTCTGAATCATATTTAAATACTGAAAAAATCCTATCCATCATAAAAGAGAAAAAAGTGGATGCGGTTCATCCCGGTTATGGATTTCTTTCTGAAAATTGTGACTTTTCTAGGGCAGTAAAAGATGCTGGAGCAACGTGGATTGGTCCTTCTGTAGAAGCCATTACCACTATGGGCGATAAAATGGCTGCACGGGAATTGGCAAAATCTGTGAATGCCCCCATAATTCCAGGTACTACTGAGCCCATCGAATATTTTGATGATGCATTAGCTATCGCCAAAGATATTGGATTCCCAGTTTTGGTGAAAGCTGCGGGAGGCGGTGGTGGTAAAGGTATGCGAATCGTTCATACTGAATCTGAATTTAAAGATGCGGTAGAACGTGCTAAATCAGAAGCAGGAAAAGCCTTTTCTGATGATCGGGTCTATATTGAAAAGTTTCTTGAAGAACCGCATCATATTGAAATTCAAGTTTTTGCAGATAATCATGGGAATGTGGTCAGTTTGGGCGAACGGGAATGTTCTATCCAACGGCGATATCAAAAAATTATTGAGGAGACACCATCTCCATTTATTGATGATGAGTTAAGAAAAACTCTTTCTGAAACAGCCATCAAAATAACTAAAGCTTGTGATTACTCTGGAGCAGGAACCGTTGAATTTTTAATTGATAAACATAAAAGTTTCTATTTTTTGGAAATGAACACACGCCTCCAGGTTGAACATCCAATTACGGAAACCGTTACGGGAATTGATTTAGTGCGTGAACAAATTTTGGGGGCTGCCGGCAATAAATTATCATTTTCTCAACATGTTATTAATTCTTCTGGACATGCTATCGAATGCCGAATTTATGCTGA
The DNA here is from genome assembly GCA_018671635.1 of Fidelibacterota bacterium. Lineage (GTDB taxonomy): Bacteria > Fidelibacterota > Marinisomatia > SCGC-AAA003-L08 > D37C17 > JABHHG01. Next base: position 3,993 of record JABHHG010000092.1, read on the forward strand.
AGATGGATTTAATAATTTTTCCCCTTCCACCGGTACCATTTCTGATATGATAATTCCTCAAGGTTTAGGTGTCCGATTTGATGATGGCATTCGCGTCCATCAAGAAGTTACTCCCTATTACGACCCTTTATTGGGCAAGCTAATAACATGGGGATCTACTCGTGATATTGCTATTCAGCGAATGATTAGATCGTTAAAAGAATTCCAAATTTCAGGGATTGAAACGAGTATTCCGTTTTGCTTAATGATGGTGAAACATAAGGCATTTTCAACAGGAAATTATTGCACGAACACCCTAAATGAAATTTCAGACGAACTCTTAAAGGAGTTGAAAATTCATCAAAAAGATCGAATTTTATCTGCGGGGATTGCAGCAGCATTACATTCAACAAACTCACAAAAAAAATCTACGAATAGTAGGGTATC